>CAZUDR010000141.1:0-2723 GCA_964618715.1 uncultured Undibacter sp.
TGCTGCCGCAGGACGCCGACCGCTTTATCACCGCGTGCCGCGACGACTATGGCCTCGACATCGGGGGGCTGATGTGCATCCCGCCGTTTGAGGAGGCGCCAGGTCCGCATTTCGCGCTCACCGCCAAGATCGCGAAACGCAACGGCCTGAAGCTGCTGTCGATGGGCATGAGCGCAGACTTCGCCGCTGCCATTCAGCTCGGCGCCACCCACATCCGCGTCGGGAGCGCGATTTTCGGGGCGCGACCGCCACTCAAGGGAGAACGGTGATCGTCAGCGGATGACCTGCCGCGGCAACGATCGCCTCAAGGCCGGCGGGGTCTAGCCGAGCCGCGGCGGATAACCGGGCGTATTGGCGGGCGGCGCAGCGGGGCTGCCCTCAAGCGGTTTCTTGAGCAGGCTCGGACGCCGTACGCTCGTTTGCGGCGCGTAACCCGGTGCTCCCTGCTGCGGCGGCGGTGTGTATACCGGCGCACCCTGCCTCAGCCGCGCCGGTGCAGGGGCAGCGGGCGCTGCCGCAGGTGCTGGCCTGGCCGGTGCTGCCGCGGGCTGCGCCGGCGTCGGCGCCGCGGGTGCCTGCGGTTGCAGCGGCGGCGCGTCTGCCGTGTCGGTGACATCTTCACTGCCGCGCTGGCTCATGCTGGCGCTGCGCCAGCGATCGATCACCGACGAGATCAGGTGGCGGTTGATGCTGTTGCCGCCATCGGCGCGGGTATTGCCCGCGGCCTCGCTGTTCGGCCTGAACTTCGCCGCCAGCTCCCTGAAGCGCATGCGGGTCGGCATCGCAACGCCGGTGCCGAAGGCGAACACCTCGCGCGTACCGAGCGAGGGAAGGAACGAGAGCAGGTTGGCGGCGGCGTCCGACACCGCGGAGCGGATCAGCTGCTGGTCGCGGTCATTTGCCAGCCGCATGACAAAGAACGTCGAGCACTGCGAAATGATGGTGGGATCGATCTCGGCCGGACGCTGGGTCACCAGCCCGAGGAAGACGCCGTATTTGCGCCCCTCCTTGGCAATGCGCGACAGGGCGCGCCGTGTCGGTCCGAAGCCCACGGCCTTGTCGGCCGGTGCGTAGCGGTGCGCTTCCTCGCAAACAAACAGAAGGGGTGCCACACCGTCGCTCCACAGGCCGAAATCGAAGGCCATGCGGCAGAGTACCGACACCACCGAGTCGACGACCTCGGCCGGGAAGCCGGCCAGCTGCATGATGGTCATCGGCTTGCCGTCCGACGGCAGCCGGAACAGGCTGCCAATGATGTCCGCCATGGTGTCACCGCCGATGTTCGCATTCTCGAACATGAAGGCGTATCGCGGATGATTGCGGAAGGTCTGAATGCGAGAGATCAGCTTGTGATAGACGACGCGGGAGGAGCGGTTCTCCAGCTTGCCCATGCGCTCGTCGAGCAGGCTGATCAGGTCCTCGATGCGGTAGGGTACCGGTGTGTCGGCAGAAAAGCCGGCATCACGCGGATCACGCCGCTTGGTCAGCGGCCCTGTAGAACCGGACTTGTATTGCAGGTAGGCCGACTTTGCGATCGGAATGACCTCGGAGAGGATTTCGATTTCCTCGTCAACGCCGGGACGGCCTCCGAAGAAGACGTCGACTGTTTCCTCGAAATTGAACAGCCAGAACGGCAGCCGCAGATTGCGCGGCGTAAGTACCTGCGCCTTGTCGCCAAAGCAGGGGCTGTACTCGTTGTGCGGATCGACCAGGAAGATGCGCAGATTCGGCCGCGTTTCGAGAATCTGCTGCAGGATGATGGCGACACCGCTGGACTTGCCGACGCCGGTGGCACCGAGCACCGCGAAATGCCGGCTGACCAGATTGTCAATGTCGATATGGACATTGATATTCGGGTTCTGCTGCAGGTCGCCGATATGGGCGTGATCCGAGTCGGCGGCGCCGTAGATCAAACGCAACTCGTCCTCGCCGAGCAGCGTCGCGTTGTCGCCGATATTCGGATACTCGGTGATGCCGCGCTGGAAATTTCCTGTGCCATCCGGTGCAGAACGAATCTCGCCGATCATGTCGAGCCGCGCCACCTTGCGATAGGTGGGGGTCGCGCCCGGATTGCCGGCGGATTGCGCCTGTTCTCCGACTTCGGTGATCAGGCCAACAATGGTGCAGTTGCCAGCGCTCAGTCCCATGAACTTGCCGACCGTGGCGAATTCGCCCGGCGTCAAGCGTTCATTGAGCTCGACGGTGGCCTGGGCACCGCCGACGACACTCACGCGACCGATGCTCTCCGGCTCCGGTCGTGTGGATGCAACTGCATCGCGTGAGGATTGAAGTTCCATACTCGCCCCTCGTGCGCCATTTCTTCTTGGAGGGTGACCGTCGCTTTGGGTCACGTTGCGACGGATAGCATGTGGGGAGTCAGGGTTGTCTTAACGCGGCGGTCAGGATGGAACCGTGCGTCTGGCCATAATTAATCAATGGTATCCGGACCGCGTAAAACTTAATTTACCACGATCCTGCTGCGCCGTCCGAGCCGGACGAGCAACCGCCGCAAGGTCGGCAACTCGAGGGCGATGCAACCGGCTGTCGGCGCGAAGCCAGCTCGTGCCACGTGTATGAAGACGGCGCTGCCGCGGCCGGCCACGCGGGGGCGGGTGTTGTGGTCGAGCTCGATTAGGAAATCGTAAAGCATGTCGTCGCGGGCGAGGCGGTCAGCCTTGCTGCCGGGCGGCACCCGGACCGGGCGGTTGTAATGGCGGTCGGCA
>CAZUDR010000141.1:2733-8089 GCA_964618715.1 uncultured Undibacter sp.
GGCAGGGTCTTCGCACCAGCCATCGTCCGGGCGAATGCGCTGCGTCGGCAACAGGGTGGACGGACGCGGGTGGCGGTCGGCCCGCCACCACAGACGGACGAGGCGGAAACTCCCGCGCGGCGTGCCCCCGTCACCTTCGCGCTTGTTGGCCCTGATACCGCCGCGTCCGAGCGCCACAGGAAGCGCGAGCGTGCCGGCGAGCAGGATGCCTTGAGTGCGTCCGGTCGCCCGCGTTCTGACGCGAATGAGAGAGACGGTCATGCTGTGAGGACGCGGGCGGCGGGTCCGCTCACTCGGTGGCACGCGAAGTCGAAATCCCGGTGCCGATGTGGTCGCTGACTGCGCGCAGCCGGTCTTTAAAGGCGTCGATGCTTTGAAATGCCATGCCGTTTTTCCGGTGAATGACGCGGCTGTGATAGATGCTCTTGTAGTAGTCGCAGCTCTGGCAGACCGGCCGGAACTCGCGGCGCTGCTGCTCCTCGATCAACCGCATATACGCCTGATTGTCGGGCGACAAGATCTTGTGCAGCGGCGTTTCGTTCAGATCACCGATGCGCAGCGTCGCGTCGACATCCCGGCAGGCGCAACCGTTGACGATTCCGGTCGCCATGATCTGGTAGGTGGTGAAAAGATGGCTGCAGGCGCCGTTCTTGTAAGTCGTCCTGGCGTCATCCAGATCGATCGAGAGCCCCTGCACATCGGCCGCCGTCACGTAGCCACCCCAGTTGTTGTAGACATGGGCCCTGCGCGCGCGCACGCCGCGCCTGCGAAAGCTCTCCACCAGGGCCATCAACTCACTCGCCGGCCGGCGCGGGGCGTCGTTGGTCGTGCGAATTCCGATATCAAGATGGAATGCGCAATGATCCAGCCGATCGAGCAATGCCGTCAGATTGGTGATCAGCCGGTGGTAGACCTTTTCGGTCGACAAGGTGATCGCACGGAAGCTCTCCAGATCGTGACCGTAAATGCTGACGGTGAGGTTTCGCAGCTTTGGAAGGCGGGTCAGTCGGTCGATATCCGCGGGCTTCGGAATGGTCAGGTTTGTGAAGAAGCGATAGCCGTCGACCGCGGGATTGCTGTCGAGGAAGGCGAACTTGTTGAAGGCGCGGCGATCCATGAACACGTCGCCGGTACAGGGCGTGAGTTCGAACTCGGTGAAACCCATGGCGATGGCCTGGGTCACGCAGTTGCGGAAAAACTCGTCCGACATGGAGACCTTGGGGCTTTGCTTCTTGACGTAGCCGCAGAAGCGGCACTTCAAGTTGCAGAGGCTGGAGGTCTCGATGTTGAGAATCCGGGTCTGCACCGGTACGAGCTCGCGCCCGCGCCACCGGTTGAGATTGATTTCGAGCTGCGACAGCGTATTTTTCGCCGCTCGCGCGGCCACGTGAGGCTTCATCGACCGGATACCCAGCGTGCAAGACGCATTAATGTGCCGGCTGATTTATGCTAGCTGAATTACCGCCAGACCGCTAACGCCGACCGCTGGAATGACTAAGCTTATGAAAAAAATGCGTTATTTTCGCTTGCCGTTTCGGCGATCGAGCTTTTGCGCCGCAGCCGGCATGGCCGCCTCAGCGCGTCGGGAGGATCCCTGAGCCATGCCCAACAAGCGGACCATCCTGATCGTCGACGATGACGCCGAACTGCGCGAGGCGCTGGTGGAGCAACTGGCCCTGCACGAGGAGTTCGATGCCGTTGCCGTCGACAGCGGCACCAAGGCGGTGCAGGCGGCCAAGACCGGCCAGGTCGATCTGGTCATCATGGACGTTGGCCTGCCTGACGTGGACGGCCGCGAAGCGGTCCGCATCCTGCGCAAGGCGGGCTTCAAGGCGCCGATCATCATGCTCACCGGCCACGACACCGATTCCGACACCATCCTGGGCCTGGAGTCCGGTGCCAACGACTATGTCACCAAGCCATTCCGGTTTGCGGTGCTGCTGGCCCGCATCCGTGCGCAGCTCCGACAGCACGAGGCCAGCGAGGACGCTGTCTTCGCCATCGGCCCCTACACCTTCCGGCCCAGCTCCAAGATCCTGCTCACGCCCAAGGGCGGAAAGGTGCGGCTGACCGAAAAGGAAACCGCGATCCTGCGCTACCTGTTCCGGGCCGGGCAGAAGCCGGTATCACGCGAGATGCTGCTGCAGGAAGTGTGGGGCTACAATTCCGGGGTGACCACCCACACGCTGGAGACGCACATCTACCGGCTGCGGCAAAAGATCGAGAAGGATGCTGCCGCCCCCGCGATCCTGGTGACGGAAGCCGGCGGCTACAAGCTGGTCCCGTGAGTAATCGCTGCACCGGCATGTTTCGCCGGTTGCCGCGCAAGCGGGCTCAAAGAGCTGCGTTCGTGACGGACTTCCGGTTTCGACAGGACGGGCCGACAGGCTGATGGGCTGAACATGTCGCTTGAGGACGACATCGCCTTTTTCGAACAGGTGCCGACACTGGCGGCGCTGGGCAAGCAGGCCTTGCGCGTGCTCGCCATCGGCGCCGAGACGCGACACCTGCAGAGCGGCGCAGTGCTGTTCTATGCCGGCGAGCTCACCGACGGCGGCTATATCGTGCAGGAGGGTTCGCTGCAGATTGAGCCCGGTGGTGGTGGCGCGGAATACGCCATCGGACCCGGGACGCTGCTCGGAGAAATGTCGCTGCTGACCGATGCGGTGAGCCCGGTGACCGCGATTGCGCTCGAGCCGACAGTCGTGGTGCGCATCTCGCGCAATCTGTTCCGCAAGATGCTGGAAGGCTATCCGGCGGCCGCCAAGCGCCTGCGCGACATGATGGCCGAACGGCTGGACGAGTGGACGATCGAATTGCAGGGCGTGCACGGGAAAATGAACCGCACGGAATAGCGTGGCTCATGTCAGAGCGCGCGCCCTGACCTGATACGTGTTCCGCGGCGAGACCGGATGAACACGTTCGGAGCTAGACTTCAATCGTTGCCGTCACCGGCACATGGTCGGAAGGCCGCTCGGCGCCACGGAAATGCCTGGCGATTTCGATAGCCGATACGCGATCGGCCACCGCATCCGACGTCCAGATGTGATCGAGCCGGCGTCCGCGATTGGCGGCGCGCCAGTCGGCAGCGCGGTAACTCCACCAGGTGTAGAGCTTCTCCGGCTCGGGCGTCAGCACGCGCATTGAATCGATCCATCCACCGGCGACGCGCGCACCGGTCAGTTTTTCGCACTCGACCGGCGTATGTGAGACCACCCTGAGCATCTGCGTGTGGCTCCAGACGTCGTGCTCGAGCGGCGCCACGTTGAGATCGCCGACAAGAATCGCGCGCTCGGTGCGCGCCGGGCGCAAGCCTTTGTGCGCGCGCATCTCGTCGAGAAAGGTGAGCTTGTGCCTGAATTTCGGATTGACCGCCGGATCGGGCTCGTCGCCACCGGCGGGCACGTAGAAATTATGCAGCGTGACCGGATCGCCCAGTCCCGCACGTTCGCCGAGCACCACCCCGATGTGGCGGCAATCGGTCTTGCCGCAGAAGTCCTGCACGTCGACCGATTCGAACGGCATGCGCGAAAGCACGGCGACGCCGTGATAGCCTTTCTGCCCGTTGAGAGCGGCGTATTCGTAGCCGAGCCGCCTGAATCGCTTGAGGGGAAAGGCATCGTCGGGACACTTCGTTTCCTGCAGGCAGATCACGTCGGGCCGCGTCCGCTTGATGAACCGGGCGACCAGATCGATGCGCAGGCGAACGGAATTGATGTTCCAGGTGGTGATCTTCAACGGCATCGGTACACCATACCCAACCGGTCACGCCCCGCGAAAGCGGGGCATCCGCTATCCACAAATTCTCCGTGATGTGCGGATTGCCAGCCGCCGCAGACAGGCGAGGGCGTCAGTTGTGGTAATTCGTATAGTCGATCTGGAACAGGCTGGGGTCCGGCTGCTTGCTGGTGTCGAGGTTGTACACCGCCACAGTGGTGTCGTAGCCCTGCGGATCCGTCACCGTCCACTGCTTGAGCTGCATGTCCTTGGCGGAGAACATGATCATCAGCCGGCTGGTGCCGACCAGGCCGTTCTTCTCCTCGACCACCACGGTGACGAACACATCGTCGGCATAGACCGCAACCAGGTTCGTGTCCTTCTGCAGGTTGACGCGGTCGGCGAGCAGGAACCGGAGCGGGGTCTGCGACAGCGGGTAGACATCCTGTGTCGCCAGATTGCGGTCGCGTACCACCACCGTCTGGCCGTCGGCGACGATCGAGATCGGGCTCGGCGCATCGTATTCGAAACGCACCCGCCCCGGCTTGACGATGAAGAAGTCGCCCTTGCTGCGGCTGCCGTCGGGTCCGACCTGGACGAAATTGCCGGTCAGCGTCTGCGTGCGCGAAAGGTAAGTGTTGACGCGATTGATGATGTCGCGCTGCTGGTCGTTGAGCGCGGTTGTGTTGCCGGTCTGCCCGAGCAGGGCGGCGAAGGGATTCGAGATCGGGTTTGGCGCCTGCTGCGCCTGGGCGACCTGTGTGGTGCGGCGGGGCTGGGCGGGCCACGCGGCCCCGGCCGACCGGGCCACCGAACCGGTGACGTCGCGCGGGATGTTGGCCGGCCGCGGATTTGGCAACGGCACCGCATTCGAAGTGCCCGGGAGCGGAGCTGCGGTCGCCGCAGGGGCCTGGGCCAGCGCCGGTGCGGCAGCCAGGCAGGCCACCATCACTGCCAGCGCCGCCGAGTTGCCGCTTCGTGCCCGGTGATGTGCCGCCATTATTCGCCTCGCTTCTCGCGTTGCCCCACATTAGGGGGCTGGTGTGGCTATTTCGCGGCCCGCGCCTTCAAGGCAAGCTCGCTTGGCTTATGCGCGAACCACGCGATTCTCAATACCGTGCCGCTCAACTCAAGAGCCCCCGCCGCGCCCGGCGGCGTTACTGGCCGTCTTCCGGGATCAGGATCTCGCGCTTGCCGGCGTGGTTGGGCTGACCAACGATGCCTTCCTTCTCCATACGTTCCATAATCGTGGCGGCGCGGTTGTAGCCGATCTGCAGCCGGCGCTGGATGTAGGAGGTGGAAGCCTTGCGGTCGCGCGCCACGATGGCGACCGCCTGCTGGTAGAGGTCGCCACCCTCGGCGAGGCCCATGCCGGTTGAATCGAATACGGCGCCGTCCTCGCCCTCCTCGTCGTCGCTGGCGGTCACTTCTTCCAGATATTCCGGCTGGCCCTGCGATTTGAGGTGGCGCACTACCTTTTCCACTTCATCGTCAGAAACGAACGGGCCGTGCACGCGGCTGATGCGGCCGCCGCCGGCCATGTCCAGGGTGTCGCCCGGGCCGAGCAGCTGCTCGGCGCCCTGTTCACCCAGGATGGTGCGGCTGTCGATCTTCGACGTGACCTGGAAGGAGATGCGGG
>CAZUDR010000142.1:0-8078 GCA_964618715.1 uncultured Undibacter sp.
CAAGGGCATGCCGGACGTTCCGGTTGCGACGCGCCCGCTCGACGACGTCAATGCCGTGATGAGCGAGCTGCGCGCCGGCAAGGTGGTCGGCCGCGTGGTGCTGACGCCGGCGTGACGAACCATTGCCCTCATGGTTCGAGACGCGGTGCCGTGCACCGCTCCTCACCATGAGCGCAATCCTCGTCCTGAGGAGCGAGCGAAGCGGGCGTCTCGAAGGACGAGGCCCCGGATGCCGAAGGAGACCGCCATGGACGCCGATGCCCTGCGCGCCATGCAGGCGCCGCTGAAGGAGCGCTACCGGAACGAACCGGAGGCCGCGGTCGTCACGCTCAGGGCGCGGGGCATGCTCGACGACGTCAACATCGCCTGCAAGCTGGAGACCGGCCGCGCGCTGGCGACCGCCGGCCTTCACCCGGCCACCGGCGGCTCCGGCATCGAATTGTGCTCGGGCGACATGCTGCTGGAAGCGCTGGTCGCCTGCGCCGGCGTGACGGTGAAAGCGGTGGCGACAGCGCTTTCGATTCAATTGAGAGCCGGCACCGTATCGGCGGAAGGCGAACTCGATTTTCGCGGCACGCTCGGCGTGGCCAGGGATGCGCCGGTCGGTTTCCGCGAAATCCGGTTGCGTTTCGATCTGGACACCGACGCGCCGCAGGACAAGCTCGACCAGCTGCTCAAGCTGACCGAACGCTATTGCGTGGTCTATCAAACCATCCGAAGCGGCCCGCCGGTGGACGTGACCGTGACGAGGGTATAGGAGCTTGTCATGGCCGGGCTTGTCCCGGCCATCTCGCTTAGGGAGGCACTGTCGTTGCCCACCTGATCGGGATCGCCGGGACGAGCCCGGCGATGACAGCGGAATTGCAATGCCCCCCGAGCTCTATTTCGTTCTCACGCTCGCCGTGAAAATGGCCGTCACCGCCGGTTTCGTGGTGGCGGCGACCGTGGCCGCCGAACGGTCCGGCCCGCTGGTCGGCGGGCTGGTGGCGACGCTGCCGCTCGGGGCAGGACCGGTCTATGTGTTCCTCGCGCTCGACCACGGCGCGCATTTCATCGGCCAGAGCGCGATCGGCAGTCTTGCCATCAACGCGGTCAACGTGATCTTCGCGCTCACCTACGCGCTGCTGGCGCAGAGACGGTCGTTGCCGGTCAGCCTTGCGCTCGCGCTGCTGGTCTGGTTCGTGCTGGCCGTTGCCGTCAATGAAATCAACTGGACGCCGCTCACGGCGGGCCTGCTCAATCTCGTCGTGCTGCCGGCCTGCATCGCGCTGGCACGCCCGCTGCGCCACGTGCCGATCCCGCCGGTGCGCACCTACTGGTACGATCTCGCCCTGCGCGCCGGCCTGGTCGCGCTGCTGGTCGGCGTGACGGTGACGGCGAGCTACAGCATCGGCCCGGGTGCCAGCGGCATCCTGGCGGTGTTTCCCATCATTCTAATCAGCGTGATCCTGATCCTGCACCGGCGCGTCGGCGGCAAGCCGACCGCGGCGATCATGGCCAATGCCGTGGTCGGCCTGGTCGGCTTCGCCGGCGCCTGCCTCGTGCTGCACTACACCGCCGAATCCCTCGGCGCGGTCGCCGGCCTGACGCTGGCGCTTGCCACGGCGGTTGCCTGGAGCACCGGCGTCTTATTCGCCCGCCGTCACGGCGTCACTTTGTGAGCCCGGTGCCGATGAGCCTGTTCCTGACCAGCCTGCTCCTCAAGATCGTGATGACGGCGAGCATTGTCGTCATCGCCTCGGTTGTGGTGGAGCGCAGCGGACCGTTCATCGGCTCGCTCATCGCCTCGTTGCCGACCGCTGGCGGCGCTGCGTTGATCATCCTCGCCCGGGAACACCCGCCGGACTTCATCGCGCAGAGCGCGGTCGGCAGCATGGTCGCCAACGCGATAGTTGCCGTGTTTGCCCTGTCCTATGCCGCCCTGGCGCAGCGACGGAGCCTGCCTGTGAGCCTGGGCGGGGCGTTCCTCGTCTGGTTCACGCTGGCCGCGTTGTCACGGCTGGTCGACTGGACTGCGGCCAGCGCGATTCTGCTCAATGGCGTTGTCTTTCCGCTGACGATTGTCGCCGGCCGGCGCTACCGCAATGAAGGCGCGGTGCGGCGCGTGCATCTGACCGGCGCCGATCTTGCCTGGCGCACCGGCGTGGTGACGCTGTGCGTCATCGTCGTCACCGCGGTGAGCCATTCGATCGGTGCATACTGGTCGGGCCTGTTCGCCTTCTTTCCCGTGGCGATGGGCTCGTTCTTCATCATCCTGCACCCGCGCATCGGCGGGCCGGCGGCGGCCAGCGTAGCGGCGCATGTGCAGGCACCATTGATCGGTCTGGGCCTGAGCCTCTATGCCGTTCATCTGCTGGCTGAACCGATCGGCGTGTGGTGGGCCTATGCGGCGGGGCTTGCAATCGGCGTTTCGTGGAACGTGTCGCTGTGGCTCTGGCGGAACTGGTGGCAGGCCGGGGAGGCGCGGTCATGACACAAACCCCGCGGCTTGATTTGTATCAATGCCATGATGTCAGTGGTAAATTGCAGTGTGCAAGACGCAAAGCGCGAGGGAGACGTGAAGCGAAGCGCGATAATGTCCCTGCTTCTTCTTGCGCTGTCGTTCCGCGCGGCGGGTGCCGGGCTGCTTGACGAATGCCAGGGGCGCGCCTGGCCGAATGTCCAGTTGCGCGCTTGCACTGAAATTATCACGAATCCGACGTTCGATCCGGCTGCCAAGGCCCTCGCTTACCGGTCTCGTGGAGATATCCGAACAAACTCGGGCGCGTTCAAACGCGCCATTGCCGATTTTGACGAGTCTATCCGATTGCAGGCAAACAATGCTCCGGCCTTTGCGGGCCGGGCACGGGCAAGGTTCTCTCTCAGAAACTTTGCCGGAGCGCTTGCCGACTACAATGAAGCGATCCGGCTTTCGCCGGCCGGCAGTCTCTATGTCGAACGCGCTCACGTTCATCTCTCGATGGGAAATGTGGATGCCTCCGTCCGCGATCTGACCGAGGCGATCCGGCTGGATCCGAAAAGTGCGGTTGCCTTCAACAATCGCGGTCTTGCCCTTCGCAAGAAAGGCGACCTCGACAGGGCATTTCAGGATTACAGCGCCGCCATCGCGATCAATCCGGCCTATGCGCTGGCGTACGCGAACCGGGGCTATCTGCAGTCCGCGCGCGGCCGGCGAAAGGCTGCGATCGGCGATCTGCAACAGGCGCTTTTGCTGGATCCGTCACTGGTCGGAGCCCGGAACGCGTTGAGGGAGCTGGGAGGCTCGGGATCAATCGCACGGGAGGCCGATCGGCGCATCCGGGAAGGGCGTGCACTGGCCCGGGAAAAATGCAGCGGATGCCATGCGACCGGCAGGCAGGGCCAGAGCGCGAATGCCAGGGCACCTGAGTTTCGCAACCTCAGTCGCCGCCATGCCCTGCTTGCACTGCGAGAGCCCGTTGCGCGCGCCGTGGTCGCGCAGCATGACAACATGCCCCAGTTCCAGCTTACGGAATATCAGGTCGACACGATCGTCGCCTACATCAACAGCCTTTCGCCGAAGCAGTAGGCAAGCCGGGCTCTAGTTGCCGGCAAAGACCATGCGCACGAAATCGCGGTAGAGCAGCACCTGCCGCGGCAGCGCCTCGTTGTCCTTGACGACTTTCGACAGAATGATGCCGCCTTCGGCGATCACCGACAGCATGTCGGCGAGGTCATCGAGATCGACAGCAATGCGTGGCGGATAACGGGCAGCGATCTGCTCAAGACGCTCGCGAAAACGCTTGCGCCAGCCGAGCACCGCTGCAGCGTTCAACTCGCGGATCTCCCTGTCGAACAGTCGGTCCTGATAGCAATAGGACGCGATCAGGCAGCCGGGATGGCCGCTGGGCAGGTCGCTCATCAGTTCCGCCATCATCTTGAGTGCGACCAAAAAGCCGTGCAGCGGATCCTCGTTGAGCTCGTCGGCGCGGCGGAACAGGTCGCCAAACAGCTCTTTCTCGCGTTCGATGTAACGCTTCAGCAGAGCTCTGGCCAACTCGCCCTTGTCGCGGAAATGATAGAAGAAGCCACTTTTGGTGATGCCAACGGCGGCAATCAACTCGTCGATCGAGGTCGCGGCAAAGCCCTTGTCGAGGACGGCCGCCTCGGCGGTATCGAGAATGCGTTCGCGGGTGTCGCCACCCCGCCGCGATACGGTGGCATCCATGGCTGCTCTCCAGCTCTTGGCCAACTGTACCACAAGTCCAGTTGACAGGGCGGGCGCACGCCACCGCAGCGTGGCGCACGTCGAAAGTGCCTGTTTTATCGCATATTCCGGGCTGTACCATGAGTGCTCTAGTCCGCCTCCGGCCTATCTGGTTTCTGCCGCGCATGCGGACGCGCAAATGCGTGCCCCTCAATGTGGAGACCGGAGATGACGCGACTGACCAATTTGCCGAGCCAGCGGGTGTTGCCGCAGCTCGATGGCCGTCTTTTTCTGACTGATGGCGGCTTCGAAACCACACTCATTTTCCATGAAGGCTGGGACCTGCCGATGGGTGAAGCTTTCGTGTTGCTGGAAACGGAGAAGGGGCGGAAGGCGATCCTCGACTATTTCGATCGCTATCTGCCGCTGGCGATCGAGCACGGCGTCGGCTTCGTGCTGGAGAGTCCGACGTGGCGCGCCAATCCCGACTGGGCAGCCAGGGCTGGCTATGGCCGCGACCGCCTTGCAGAACTCAATCGTGCCGGCATCCAGTTGATGCGCGAGGTGCGGGCGAAGTACGAGTCCGCGCGCACGCCCATCGTTATCAGCGGCAATGTCGGTCCGCGCGGCGATGGCTACGACCCCGGCACGCTGATGAGCCCGGATGAAGCGCAGGCCTATCACGCCTGGCAGATCGGCATCTTCCGAGAGGAAAATGTCGACCTGGTGTCTGCTTTCACCGTGACCAACGTCAACGAGGCGCTCGGCTTCACACGAGCCGCGCTGGCTGCGCGCGTGCCGTGCGTGATCTCGTTCACGCTGGAGACCGACGGGCGCCTGCCAACCGGCGAGACGCTGGGTGAAGCCATCCAGGCCGTCGACCGCGCGAGCGGCAACGGGCCGGCCTACTACATGATCAACTGTGCGCACCCGACCCACTTTGCCGACGCGCTCGATGCGCGTGCTTCGTGGACCCGGCGGCTGCTCGGCCTGCGCGCCAATTCCTCGTGCAAGAGTCACGCAGAGCTCGACAATTCGCCGGAGCTCGACACCGGCAATCCGGAGGAACTGGGTGGCCAGTACGCCGATCTGTTGCGCCGTCTTCCGCATATCCGCGTGCTCGGCGGCTGTTGCGGGACCGACCACCGGCATATCGAACGCATCAGCGAGGCGTGCTGCGGCAGTGCGAAGACACTGGCGGTCGCGTCGTAAGCCGGCTCAGGCCCGGCAGCGGCGGCGGAAGGGTTTGGTCAGACGCCTAATTCTTCTCCGCCTTCGCCAGCTGTTCCTTCAGCCGGTAGAGCGCCTCCATCGCCTCTCGCGGCGACATCTCGTCGGGATTGAGCGCGGCGAGCGCTCCTGTCACCGGCGCGTAGCGATCGTCCTGTGCCGGCTGCAACGATCGCGGCGGCGCCGCGAACAGCGGAAGGTCCTCGAAGCCCCTGGACGCGCCGCGGTCCTCCGCTTCCAGCGTGGCCAGCACCGTCCTGGCGCGTCCGATGACGCCGGCAGGAAGGCCCGCAAGCTGCGCGACGTGAATGCCGTAGGAGCGGTCGGCGGCGCCGGCCACCACCTCGTGCAGGAAGACGACCTCGCCCTGCCATTCCTTCACGCGCACCGTGGCGTTGTGCAGCCGGCCGAGCCGGCCAGCCAATGCGGTGAGCTCGTGGAAATGGGTGGCGAACAGCGCGCGGCACCGGTTGACGTCGTGCAGGTGCTCGATGGTGGCCCAGGCGATTGACAGTCCGTCGAAGGTGGCGGTACCGCGGCCGATCTCGTCGAGGATCACCAGCGCGCGCGGACCGGCCTGATTGAGGATGGCGGCGGTTTCCACCATCTCGACCATGAAGGTCGAACGGCCGCGCGCAAGATCATCGGCGGCGCCAACCCGCGAAAACAGCCGGTCGACGATGCCGACGTGCGCCGCCTGCGCCGGCACGAAGGAGCCCGTCTGGGCGAGGATTGCGATCAGCGCGTTCTGCCGCAGAAACGTCGACTTGCCCGCCATGTTCGGCCCGGTAATCAGCCAGATGCGGCCGGACTGCTCGTCCCCGGGTGGTGACAGGTCGCAATCGTTGGCGACGAAGGGCGTCCCGTCGCGCGCCAGTGCCTGCTCGACAACGGCGTGGCGGCCGCCGTCAATGACGAAGGACAGCGAGTCGTCGACCTGCGGGCGGGCATAGGCCCGCTCCGCCGCGAGATGCGCCAGCGCGCCGGCGACGTCGAGGCGGGCGAGCGCCTCGGCGCAGGCCTTGATCGCGTCCGTGTCCGCCAGCACGCGCGCGACAAGTCGTTCGAAGATGTCGAGCTCGATACCGAGCGCGCGGTCCGCGGCGCTGGCGATCTTCGCTTCCAGCTCGCCCAGTTCGGTGGTGGTGAAGCGCACCTGGCCGGCCAGCGTCTGCCGGTGAATGAAGGTCGCGTTGAGCGGCGCCGCCAGCAGCTTCTCGCCGTGCTGGGCGGTGACCTCGACGAAATAGCCGAGCACGTTGTTGTGCCGGATCTTGAGCGCACGCACGCCGGTCTCGTCCGCATAGCGCGCCTGCAGCGCCGCGATGACGCGGCGGGATTCGTCGCGCAGTGCCCGTGTCTCGTCGAGCGCCGCGTCGTAGCCTTCGCGCACGAAACCGCCGTCACGCCTGAAGGCCGGCAGTTCGGCGGCGAGCGCGGCGGACAGCTCGGCGGCCAGCATGCCGTCCGGACGGTGGCAGTCGCGCAGCGCCTCCGCAATTTCCGCCGGCGCATCCGTCAGCGTGCCCAATGCGCGGGCGAGATCGGCGGCACCGTTCAGACCGTCGCGGATGGCGGCGAGATCGCGCGGCCCGCCGCGGCCGACGGCGAGGCGTGCCAGCGCGCGGGCAAGGTCGGGCACGGCCGCCAGCCGTGAGCGGGTCTCGGCGCGCGCAGCGCTGTCGTCAACGAAGGTGGCTACCGCATCGAGCCGCAAATTAATTGCCGCAGCGTCTGTGAGCGGCGCGGACAGCCGCTGCGCCAGCAGCCGCGAACCGGCGGAGGTAACCGTACGATCGACGGTGTCGAGCAGCGAACCGCGCCGCTCGCCGGCGAGCGTGCGCATCAGTTCGAGATTGGCGCGCGTCGCCTGGTCAATCGCCATCGCGATCCCGGCGTTTTCCCGAATGGGTGGCGACAGGGGCGGGCGCTTGCCGATCTGTGTGCGCTCGACATAGGTGACGCAGGCCGCCGCCGCGGTCAGCTCCAGTCGCGTCAGTGCGCCGAATGCGTCGCTTGTCGCGACGGCAAAGAACGACGTCAGCCGGCGTTCGGCGGTGGCACCGTCGAACACGTCGCGGGTGAGCGGGGTCACCGCCGGCAGCGAGCGCCAGAGCGGAACGAATTCGGTATCGCCGTAGAGCGCATCGGAAACGATGATCTCCCCCGGATCCAGCCGCGCGATCTCGGCGGCAAGCGACGTGCGCTCGCATTCGGCAATGCGGAATTCGCCGGTCGATATGTCGATCCAGGCCAGCGCAAAGCGCGCGTCCTCGCCGGCAGTCGACAGCCGCGCGCGCGCCACAGCCAGCAGATAATTGTTGCGCCGGGCATCGAGCAGCGAATCCTCGGTGAGTGTGCCGGATGTGACCAGCCTGACAACGTCGCGCCGCACCACGCTTTTCGATCCGCGCTTCCTGGCCTCGGCCGGATCCTCGATCTGCTCGCAGACGGCGACGCGGTGGCCGAGCGCGATCAGCCGGTGCAGGTATTCGTCGGCGCGCTCGACCGGCACGCCGCACATCGGGATGTCCTGGCCGAGATGCTTGCCGCGCCTGGTCAGCATGATGCCGAGCGCACGCGACGCCGTCTCCGCGTCCTCGAAGAACAGCTCGTAGAAGTCGCCCATGCGGTAGAACAGGAGGCCGTCCGGATTGGCGGCCTTGATCTCGAGGTACTGCTC
>CAZUDR010000143.1:0-7948 GCA_964618715.1 uncultured Undibacter sp.
GGCGCGCACCACCGACAGCACGGGTCCGAAGATCTCGTCCTTGTAGATCTTCATTTCGGGCGTGACCTCGTCGAAGAGACACCCGCCCATGAAGAAGCCTTTCTCGTAGCCCTGCATCCTGAAGCCGCGGCCGTCCACCTTGAGCCTGGCGCCTTCCTTGATGCCGATATCGACGTAGTCCTTGACGCGGTTGAGGGCCGCCTGGGTCACCAGCGGGCCGTAGTCGGCCTTGTCGTCATGTGAGGGGCCGATTTTGAGGCTTTCAACGCGCGGGATGAGTTTTTCGACCAGCGCGTCGGCGGTCTTCTGTCCCACCGGTACCGCCACCGAAACCGCCATGCACCGTTCGCCTGCCGAACCGTAACCGGCGCCAATCAGGGCATCGACTGCCTGGTCCATATCCGCGTCGGGCATCACAATCATATGGTTCTTTGCGCCGCCGAAACATTGCACGCGTTTCCCGTTGGCGCAGCCGGTTGCGTAGATGTATTCCGCGATCGCCGAGGAGCCGACGAAGCCGATCGCCTGAATGCGGCGATCGGTCAGCAATGTGTCGACTGCCTCCTTGTCTCCGTTGACAACAATCAGCACGCCGTCCGGCAGACCGGCCTCGACGAACAACTCGGCAATCCGCATCGGCACTGACGGATCGCGCTCCGACGGCTTGAGAATGAATGCATTGCCGCAGGCCAGCGCCGGCGCCGCCTTCCACAACGGGATCATGGCGGGAAAGTTGAACGGGGTAATGCCGGCGACGACCCCGAGGGGCTGGCGCATCGAGTAAAGATCGATACCGGGGCCTGCGGCCTCGGTGTAGTCGCCCTTCATCAGGTGCGGGATGCCGCAGGCGAACTCGACCACCTCGAGCCCGCGCTGCACGTCGCCCCGTGCATCGGGCACGGTCTTGCCGTGCTCGGAGGACAGCAGCTTGGCGAGATTGTCGAAATCCTTGTTGGCGAGCTCGAGAAACTTCATCATGACGCGCGCGCGGCGCTGCGGGTTGGTCGCCCCCCAGGCCGGCTGGGCGGCCTCTGCCACCGAGATGGCGTGCTCGACCTCGGAATGCTTGGCCAGCGCGACCTTGGCCTGCACCTCGCCGATATTGGGGTCGAAAACGTCGCCGAAGCGTCCGGATGTCCCCTTCACCGCCTTGCCGCCGATGAAATGGCCGATCTCGCGCATTTTTCCCTCCGATTTTCTTGGATCCACGACCGGTTTACGGGGCCGTGCCGCCCGTCGGCGGCGATTTTTACGGGTTTTTCGCGGTCGGGTCACCGGGGTGGGGGGCATGGCAGGCCCGCCTTCACCGTCGGTTAGCCTTTACCGCCCTTTAAACCCGACCGTCTAGGGTCGGGCAGCGGCAGCCACACAGCTGCGGCGCAGGTAGGCGTTTGAGTGGGGTTCAGTCATGGACATTGCGACAGGCATAGGCCTTCTGGCGGGAGCGGTCGTGCTCCTCTCCCTCATCCTGATGGGCGGCGACCTGCGCATGTTCCTCGACAGTCATGCGTTCATCGTGATTTTCGGCGGCTCGTTCGCGGCCACGCTTATCCGCTTTCCGCTCACCTCGATTTTTCACGGCCTGCCGCTGGGCGCCAAGTTCGCTTTCACGATGCGGCGGATGACCCAACGCGATCTGGTCGATGAGCTTGCCGGTCTCGCCGAGATCGCGCGCAAGCAGGGGCCGATCGGCCTGGAGAAGGTCGAAATCGAGGATCCTTTCCTCGCCAAGGGCATCCGCTTTGTCGCCGACGGCTACGATTCGAACTTCATTCGCGACAATCTCGAGCGTGACCGCGACAACTTCCTGACTCATCTCGACGAGGGGCAGAAAATCTACCGCGCTATCGGCGATTGCGCACCCGCCTTCGGCATGGTCGGTACCCTGATCGGCATGGTGCAGATGTTTGCCAACATGACCGATCCATCCAAGCTTGGTCCGTACATGGCTGTTGCGCTGCTCGCGACGTTCTATGGCGCCGCACTGGCCAATCTCCTTTGTTTGCCGATCGCCGACAAGCTGCACCTCAAGCTGGTCGATGAAGAAATCAACCGTACGCTCGTCATTGACGGCATCCTGATGATCCGCGACGCAAAGAGTCCGACCTTGGTCCGCGAGATGCTGCTTGCCTATCTTCCCGAGAAACATCGCCACGCCGACGGCGAGTTTGAGGAAGCGGAACCTGCGCCCGCGTAAGGCGTTCGAGGCGATAAACCATGGCCAGACGCAAGGAAGCAGGACACGGTGGTCACGGCTGGTTCGTGACCTTCGCCGACTTGATGGGCCTGCTGGTCAGCTTCTTCGTAATGCTGGTCGCCTTCTCGACGCAGGACCAGGCAAAGCTGCAGGTGGTCGCCGGATCCATGCGCGATGCATTCGGCGTGCAGGACCGTGTGCGCTATTCGGGGATCATCGAGGTGCTCGGCCTGCCAACCCGCCCGAAGCTGAAGAATGCCGCCCACATCGACCCGTCGGAAGCGTCCTCGACGCCGTCGCAGAACGAGCACGACCGCCAGCGCGCCTACGGCGCGCGTTTCAAGGAAGATCGCAAATTCTCGCTGGCCTCGGCGTCCCTGCGCCAGGCATTGCAGGAGATGCCCGAGATCACCGAAGCGTCCAAGAATATCATTTTCGAGGACACCAAGGATGGACTCAACATCGAAATCGTCGATCAGAACGGCCGCTCGATGTTCGCGGAAGGATCCAACCGGCCCCACGAGCACACGCGCAAGCTGATCGAGAAGATGGCCCCGGCGCTGAAGGCAATGCCGTACCGCATATCGATTACGGGGCACACTGCGTCGACCAGGGTTCCACCCAAGCCGGGCTATGGCCCATGGGAGCTCTCGGCCGATCGCGCCAATGCCGTGCGTGAAATCCTCGCCGCCCAGGGGTTGCCCGGCGGCAACATCTTCATGGTGGCAGGAAAGGCCGACAACGAGCCGTTGTTCCCCGACAACCCCTACATATCGCCCAATCGCCGCGTGACCATCACACTGATGCGGGAAGCGCCGCCGCTGCCGCCTGATCTGAATCCCTGATACGGCGCAAATCCCGCTTTCCACTGCTGAATTCGATATCGTTTACCGCGGGAAATCGCCGGTATTGTCTGGCGCCACGCAGTGCTATAACCCCCCGCCTTTCAGAGCCCCAAAGGCGGACCGAAAAGCCTCGATGAGCGACGGCGTAAACGAGACGGTGGCTTCCGCCGATCCCAATCGCGCGACTGACGGCAGGGAAGCGCCGCCACGTTTCTTTGCGCTGGCGCTGGGCAGCCTCGGCGTCGTCTATGGCGATATTGGCACCAGCCCCCTCTATGCGTTCCGCGAGGCCGCGACGGCTGCGGCAGGCGACGAGGTCGTCACCAGCGAGATCGTGCTCGGCGTCCTCTCGCTGATCCTGTGGTCGCTGATTGTCGTCATCACAATCAAATACGTGCTGATCCTGCTGCGCGCCGACAATAACGGGGAGGGCGGGACGCTGTCGCTGACGGCGCTTGCGTTCCGCGCGCTCGGGCGGCGGACCCCGGTTGTGCTGGCACTCGGTATTGTCGGGGCGTCGATGTTCTATGGCGCCTCGCTGATCACGCCGGCCCTGTCCGTGCTGTCAGCGGTCGAAGGCCTGAAACTGGCGACACCGGCCTTTGAGCCGTATGTCGTGCCGCTCACGGTCGCTATCCTGATCGCATTGTTTGCCGCGCAAAGTCGCGGTACCGCGCGCGTCGCCGCCTATTTCGGCCCGGTGATGACGGTATGGTTCCTGGTCATCGGGATCGCCGGTGCATTGCACATTCATGACGATCCGCATGTCCTGCTGGCGATCAATCCGTTCTACGGCATCCAGTTTCTGGCAACCAACGGCATCATCGGATTGATTACACTGGGCGCGGTGTTTCTCGTGGTCACCGGTGGCGAGGCGCTGTATGCCGATCTCGGCCATTTCGGCCGCAAACCGATCCAGTCGGCCTGGCTGTTTCTGGTCCTGCCGGCATTGGTGCTGAATTATTTCGGCCAGGGCGCAGTGGTGCTCGCCAATCCGGTCGCGATCGAAAATCCGTTCTATCTTCTTGTGCCGGAACAGTTGCTGCTGCCGATGGTCGCGCTGGCGACCGCCGCCACCGTGATCGCCAGCCAGGCGATGATCACAGGCGCCTATTCGTTGACCCGTCAGGCGATTCAACTCGGGCTGTTACCGCGGCTCGAGATCCGTCACACCTCGGCCGAGCACTATGGCCAGATCTACATGCCGCGGGTCAACACATCGTTGCTGGTAGGCGTGTTGCTCCTCGTCGGACTGTTCCGCACGTCAAGCGCATTGGCTGCGGCCTACGGTCTGGCAGTTTCCATGACGATGATGGTCGACGGCCTGTTGGCCTTCATTGTGATCAGGCGGCTGTGGAAATGGTCGCCGTGGGCGGTCGCGCTTCTGATGTCCATGTTCGCCGCCGTCGATACGGCGTTCCTCGTTGCCACATCGATGAAATTCTTCGAAGGCGCGTGGCTGCCCGTGATGTTCGGATCGGTCATGGTCCTGATCATGGCGACGTGGCGACGGGGCACCATGTTCCTCGCGCAGAAGACCCGGCGCATCGAGGTCCCCCTCGAAACCCTTCTCAACAGTCTCGAGAAAAGCCGGCCGCATTTCGTGCCCGGTACAGCCGTATTTCTGACCAGCGATCCGGAGTTCGCCCCTACGGCGCTGTTGCATAATCTCAAGCACAACAAGGTGCTGCACGAGCACAACGTCGTGCTCACGATCATTACGGCCGATACCCCGCGCGTCCCCGAGGAGGACCGCGTTACGATCACGCCGCTGTCGAAACATTTCAGCCGGGTGTCACTCAAGTTCGGCTATATGGAACAGCCGAACGTGCCCAAGGCGCTGGCGATTGCGCGCAAACACGGCTTGCAGTTTGACATCATGTCGACCTCGTTCTTCCTCTCGCGGCGCGCGCTCAAGTCGTCGCCGCAATCGGGCATGCCGGCCTGGCAGGATCATCTCTTTATCGGGCTGGCTCGCTCGGCGAGCGATGCGACCGACTTCTTCCAGATACCGACCGGCCGGGTGGTGGAGGTCGGTACCCAGGTCGCGGTCTGACCGCCGGCAGAAGACGCGTGCGCCGCGCGCGAATTCCGGATAGAACGCCGCGACTGGCAATGGAGCTGCCGTATGGCCGAGCAGATGCCGCGCGCCGACGAGGTGGAAAACCTGACCCCCGAGCAGGTCGATGCGGGCCTGCGCGCCGGGCGGATGCTGCTGGTCGACGTCCGCGAGCCCAACGAAACCGCCGTGGAGAGCTATCCCGACGCGGTGATCGTGCCGCTCTCGGCATTCGATCCGGCCGCCATTCCCGATCCGCAGGGCAAACAGGTTGTCTTCGCCTGCCGCTCGGGCCGGCGCTCGATCACTGCCTCGGTCGCCGCCCAGGATGCCGGTTTTCCCTACAGATCCCATCTGGCCGGCGGCATCATTGCGTGGAAGGCGGCCGGTCTGCCGACCAGATCCGGATCCTGACGTTATCGTGAGGCTTGCGATGCGCCGTCTCTTCATGATCGCCGCCTTGCTCGTTGTCGTCTGCGCCGCAGGCGGCGTCGCCACGCGCGCGCAGGAACGCGTGGTCAATGTCTACAACTGGTCGGACTATATCGACCCGGCAGTGCTCGACGAATTCACCAAGGAGACCGGGATCAGGGTGCGCTATGACACCTTCGATGCCAACGAGACGCTTGAAACAAAGCTGCTCGCGGGAAATTCGGGGTACGACGTGGTGGTGCCCACCGGCTATTTCCTTCAGCGCCAGATCGAGGCCGGCGTCGTGCGGAAACTGGACAAGAGCAAGCTGCCCAACCTCGACAATGTCTGGCCGGCCATCGCCGACCGGCTGGCGGTCTACGATCCAGGCAATCAGCATGCCGTCAACTACATGTGGGGCACCACCGGCATCGGCTACAACGTCAAGGCCGTGAAGGAAAGGTTGGGCGAAGACGCCAGGATCGACAACTGGGACGTGGTGTTCAAGCCGGAGATCATCGACAAGTTCAAGGACTGCGGCATCTACATGCTGGATTCAGCCGACGACATTCTGCCGGCGGCGCTGCACTATCTCGGCCTCGATCCCAATTCGACCACGCAGTCCGATCTGGACCGCGCCGCCGAACTGGTGAGCAGGATCAGGCCGGCAGTTCGCAAGTTTCATTCCTCCGAATACATCAATGCGCTGGCCGGAGGCGAGATCTGTCTCGTCGTTGGCTGGTCGGGCGACATCAAGCAGGCCAAGAACCGCGCGATCGAGGCCGGGAACGGCATTGAGATCGGTTATTCAATTCCCAAAGAAGGCGCGCAGATGTGGTTTGACAACCTGGCGATCCCCAAAGATGCGCCGCATCCCGATGCCGCCCACGCATTCATAAATTTCCTGCTCAAGCCGAAGGTGGCGGCGCAGAACAGCAATTTTGTCGCCTACGCCAACGGTAACCTGGCCAGTCAGAGATTTATCGACAAGGCGGTGCTCGACGATCCTGGCGTGTACCCGCCGCCCGCAACGATGGACAAGCTCTACACGATCAAGGCTCGCGGACCTCGCGAGCAGCGAACGATCAACCGGCTCTGGACCCGGATCAAGACCGGGCGCTAGCGCCTGTCGTCTTCCGGCCGCCAGCGCCGGTGCAGCCAGAGCCACTGCTCGGGATGCTCGCGCACCCAGCCCTCGATGACGTCGGTGATGATCTGCATGGTGCCGGCGATATCCACCTTTCCCTCGGCGTCCCGCGCGGGCGCGATTTCCTCGGTCAGTTCAGCGGTAAAGCGGTGGCCGGGCAGGCGGATGATGCGCGTGCCGCGAATGGGGCAGTCATAGTGACGGGCAAGCCGCGCCAGCAGCGGGTTGGCGCGGGTCTTGCGGCCGAAAAACGTCACCTCGACACCGCGGACGTAGTACTGGTCGACCAGTATGCCGACGTGCGCGCCGCGCTCGATCGCCTCGGCGACTTTCATGGGCGCGTCGAGGCCGGTGGGGATCAGCGTTCCCATGGTGGCGGCGCGCGTTTCGTGCAGCCAGCGGTCAAGCGCCGGAATGTTGGGCCGCCGGTAAAGCACCGCGCTGTCGAGGCCGTAGGCGGCCGCGCAGATCGCCGTCAGTTCCCAATTGCCGAGGTGGGCGGCGAATACCAGGGCCGGCTTGTTGTCGTCAGCAATCTCGAACCACCGCTTGATGACGGTGCGGTCCAGCACGATGCGGCCGGGCTTGTCGGGGTTGTCGGGGTCGAAATCCCACAACCGGTCGATATGGGCGAACTCGGCGCCGACACGCCCGAGGTTGTCCCAGACATCTCCCAGAATCCGGTCGATCTCGGTGGCGGACTTCTCGGGAAAGGCGGCGGTCAGGTTGGCGCGACCGATCCTGTTTTCAGGCAGCCATGGTCCGACCTTGCGCATGGTCCAGCCGGCGATATCGGCCAGCCGGTCCGGGTCGGCGAGACGCAGCATCCGGAGCAGGCCCAGCGCGAGTCCACCGAGCGCCGCGTTGCCGGTCTTCTTGAAGCCGCGCTGCAAGCGCCGGAACATCAGAAGTTCACAATGACTTTGCCGAACACCTGGCGGCTCTCCAGCCGGGCGAGTCCCTGATCGAAGTCGGCCAGCGCCACCTCGGTGTCGATGATCGGCGTCATGCCCGCCGCCATTTTGGACAGGCTGTCGCGGATGTTGCGCATGGCGCAGCCGAACGAGCCGAAAATCTTGTATTGCTGCTGGAAGAGCTGCATCAGATTGATGGTAACGGTCGGACCGGCCGTCGACCCGCAGGTGACCAGGCGGCCGCCGCGTTTCAGGCAGAGCAGGGAGCCGTTGAACCCCTCGCCGCCGACATGTTCGAACACCACGTCGACGCCCTTCTTGCCGGTCAGCCGGCGCGTGACGCCCTCGAAACGTTCGGTCTTGTAGTTGATCACG
>CAZUDR010000144.1:0-7935 GCA_964618715.1 uncultured Undibacter sp.
TCACGAAAGCCGGCGCATCGACAACCAGCTGCGCGGACGTTCAGGCCGGCAGGGCGATCCGGGCCACTCCAAGTTCTTTCTTTCGCTTGAAGACGACCTCATGCGCATCTTCGGCTCCGACAAGCTCGACGGCATGCTGAAGAAGCTCGGGCTGAAGGAGAACGAGGCGATCGTTCATCCGTGGATCAACAAGGCGCTGGAAAAGGCGCAGCAGAAGGTCGAGGCGCGGAACTTCGACATCCGCAAGAACCTGCTCAAATACGATGACGTGATGAACGACCAGCGCAAGGTCATCTTCGAGCAGCGCGTCGATCTCATGCGCGAGGAGTCGGTCGACGACACCATCTCCGACATGCGCCACTCGGTCATTGACGACCTGGTCGCCAAGCACATTCCCGAGAATGCCTATCCCGAGCAGTGGGACGTGGCGGGACTCGACGAGGCGCTCAAGGGCGTGCTCACGCTCGACCTGCCGGTGCAGGACTGGGCGAAGGAAGAAGGCATCGCCGACGAGGAGGTGAAGGAGCGCGTCAAGCGACGTGCCGACGAGTGGATGGCGGCCAAGGTGGCCAAATGGGGCCCCGATGTCATGCGCTATGTCGAGAAATCGATCCTGCTGCAGACCCTCGACCATCTCTGGCGCGAGCATCTGGTGATGCTGGAGCATCTGCGCCAGGTGATCGGCCTGCGCGGCTACGGCCAGCGGGATCCGCTCAACGAGTACAAGGCGGAGGCCTTCTCGCTGTTCGAGGGCCTGGTGTCGCATCTGCGCGAGGCCGTGACCGCCCAGCTGATGCGTGTCGAGATCATGGATCAGCCACCTCCCGAGGAGTCCGAAGAGCTGCCCTTCATGGAAGCGCACAAGGTCGACCCGCTCACCGGCGAGGACGAAATGGCGCTGGCAGCCGCGCCGCTGGCGCCCGCCATGGCCAACGGCAACGGCGCGCAGGGCCAGCGCAACCCCGGCGACCCGGCGTCATGGGGCAAGGTCGGCCGCAACGAACCCTGTCCCTGCGGATCAGGCAAGAAGTTCAAGCACTGCCACGGCAAGTTCGCGTAGGCTGCGGTTTGAATTGAATTGCTGCAGCGCCGCGCCAACGCGCGGCGTTTTGTTTTTGAGTGGCGTCAAGACGAAGACGACAGACGGACCAGAATCTCCGCTGGCCCGGTTTAACAACGAGCGTGATGAACACCAGGCGGCGATCGAAGCGATGGTCGGCGCGATAGCGGACGCACAGGTCAATTAATGCAGGTCCGGCGAGTGGCCCTTCGCCGGTGCGTCGACGCAGCGCCAACAGCATTCGGGCTGAATCAAGTTGGGTCGCTGTCGCGTCAGCCAGTCCAGCGCATCGCTGCCGCGCTTCGGCATGGGGTGATCCCGGTGGCACGGCGTTTCCGTCGTCTTTGGCGCAGCCCCGGCATCCCGGGCCTGGCATCGCAGGGGCCTACGACTTTCGACTAAGACCTGATTCTGCGCCGCAAGCTTCCGGCGCTGCGGCCGATCAGGGTGGTGCTTTTCACAATTCTAAATTAGCATCCGGTTGGCCCACGATGTGGGTGGATTGAGGCTGGGACTGCCGGTGTGTCGAGTCGGGAGGAGGCGAGACATGCGCGGCCTGCCCTGAACGAAGTCAACATACGCACGTCAAGTATCCGACGGCGAAGACGCTCTGGGGAGGAAACAAATGAAAACGAAACAAGTTTTGCGAACGTTGATTCTGGCCACTTCAGCTGTGGCTGTCGCCGGGCTCATGAGCACGAGTGCCAACGCGCAGAAAGTTCGCTGGAAACTGCATGCAGCGTTCGGCAAGAACGTCGCCGTCATCGGTCCGCCAGCCCATCGTCTGGCCGAAGCCGTCAGTCAGATGTCAGATGGCGATTTCGATATCAAGGTTTTTGAACCGGGCGCCCTGACGGGTGGCTACGCCTACTTCGATCCGGTCTCCACAGGCGCGATTGACGCGGCATGGGGCACGCCCGGGGCCAACCAGGGCAAGAACTCGGCGTTCGCGTTCCTGTCGACCTGGCCGTTCGGTCCCGCGGCGCCGGAATTCATCGCGTGGTTCAAGTATGGCGGGGGCAAGCAGCTTGCCGAAGACCTCTATGCCAAGGCCAATATCAAATATCTGCTTTGCGGCATGATTCCACCGGAAACCTCCGGCTGGTTCCGCCAGGAAGTGACAAGCCTTGACCAGCTCAAGGGCAAGAAGATGCGGTTCTTCGGCATTGGCGCCAAGGTCATGCAGAAATTCGGTGTCTCGACGCAGCAGCTTGCCGCTGCCGACATCTATCCCGCGCTGGAGCGGGGCACGATCGATGCCACCGAGTTCTCGATGCCGGCGATCGACCGCTCGCTCGGATTCTATCAGATCGCCAAGTACAACTATTTCCCCGGCTGGCATCAGCAATCGACGTCGAACGAACTGCTGATCAACATGGACAAATGGAAGGCGCTTCCGAAAAAATATCAGGCCATGTTGCAAACGGCCTGCGATGCCGAACTCGGGAACATGATTGCCGACGGCGAGGCATCCCAGTTCCAGGCCATGCTCGATAACGAGAAGAATGGCGTCCACAATATGGTGTGGCCGAAGGAGATCCTCGACCAGTTCCGCAGCGCCTGGGAAGAGGTTCTCGCCGAGGAGGTCAAGACCAACCCGGACGTCAAGCGCGTGTGGGACAGCTACACCGCCTTCCACGAGAAATACAAAGTCTGGGGCGAGCGCGGCTACCTCAAATAGTGACAACCCGTTTCCGGTCTCGGCTGCCCATCATTGACGGGCAGCCGAGCAGGGTTGTGCGTGCCTTGAAGAGGGCCGTGCCGACGTAGAGCCGCGCTGCTACCAGCGCGGACAGATGACGTCATTTCGAAGGATCGACGGTCATGCGGCTGCTTCGGATCGCAGACTGGCTCGACTGGTCCGCGCGATCGCTCGGCAAGGCCGGGGGCTGGCTCATATTGCCGCTCATCCTCATCATCATGTTCGACGTCATCACGCGGCGCATCGATTTCGTGCGCATCTGGATGGCGGAACTCGACCTGAGCTGGTTCAACCCGATCATCTTTCAGGACGCAGAGTGGCACCTGCACGGTGCGTTACTGCTGCTGTCCTTCGGCTTCGGGTATTTGATGAATGCTCATGTTCGCGTCGATATTTTTCGGGAAATGCTGTCGCGGCGCGGCCAGATGAAGGTTGAGTTCTGGGGCCTGGCGCTGCTCGGCATCCCGTTTCTGCTGGTGATCAGCTTTTTCGGTTTTGAGTTTGTCGAGATGTCGTATTTGCAACACGAGGGTTCCGAGTCCCTGACCGGCATTCCCGCCCGTTACATCATCAAATCATTTTTGCTGGTTGGCTTTTTGCTGCTGCTTTTTTCGTTCGTTGCCACGCTACTACGTCTGATGATCGCTCTGTGGTCCTCGAATAGGGAGCTTGTCGCCGAAGCAAATGAAAAGCTCACGGTTGTCAGCAATGACGACGGGACACTCGAGACAACCATTCACGACGCAGAAAAGGCAGCGCAAGAGGTTGCTGCCATGGATGACGGAGCGCAGCGCTGATGGTGGAATGGTTCGTCGCGCATTTCACCGAGTATCTCGGCGCCTATATGTTTCTTGCGCTTGCGCTCGTTCTCTTCACCGGGCTGCCCGTAGCCATTGCGGTTGGAGGGGTCGCGATGGTCTTCGGTTTCATTGGTGTATATTTCGGAATTGTATCGATCGCCGAGTTTTTCAACGTTCCCAACCGCATCTGGGGCGGGGATGGCGCGTCCGGCGCGGTTCAAAACCCGATTCTGGTAGCCATACCGTGCTTCATCTTCATGGGCACCATGCTCGAGCGATCGCGCGTCGCCAGCGACCTTCTGCACATCCTGCAGGTGATGCTGAAGCGGGTGCCCGGTGGACTGGCATTGTCGGTCACTGTCATGGGCACGATCCTCGCAGCCACAACCGGGATCATTGGCGCCTCAGTGGTCATGATGACATTGCTGGCTCTGCCCGCGATGCTGGAACGCGGCTACAATCGCCCGCTGGCGGCGGGTACCATCGCAGCGTCGGCAACCCTGGGGATCCTCATCCCGCCATCGATCATGCTGGTTCTCATGGCCAGCCTGATGGCGATCTCCGTCGGCAATCTGTTTTTCGGTGCCGTCTTGCCGGGGCTGGTGCTCTCCGCTCTCTATTTCATCTATATCCTTATCGTCAGTACGATCCGCCGTGATTATGCGCCGCCCTTGCCCGATGATCTGATTGTTCTCGACGATATGAACAAGCGTAATCTCTGGCTGTACGTTGCGCTGGTCGCGCTGACGATCGCAGCAGCGAGCCTCTTAGAGGAAACGTCGTGGGGCCCTTACGCGAACTGGGGGCTTGTCGCCTTTTTCATCATCTTTGCTCTTTCAATGGCGATCGGAAAAATTGAAGGCAACTCATATTTCGGTTCGGTGCTGAAAGGGTTTGTGCCGCCCGTTTTTCTGATCACGATGGTGTTGGGTTCGATCTTCGGAGGTTGGGCGACGCCGACCGAGGCCGCCGGCGTCGGTGCATTCGGTTCGATAGTGCTCGCCGTCTTCAACGGCTCGCTGACGTTCAACGTGCTGCGCGAGGTTGTGTACCGCACGACCCTGACGACATCGATGATCTTTTTCATCTTCCTGGCGGCTACAACGTTCTCGTATTTCTTCAGGGCGCTTTACGGCGATGATCTGATTATCGATTTCATCCAGCACCTCGATCTTAGCCCCTGGTTCTTCATCGTAATATTGATGGCGGTCATTTTCCTGCTGGGCTTCTTCTTCGATTTTCTCGAGATCACGCTCATCATCTTGCCGGTGTTCACGCCGGTAGTGCGGACACTGGCGCCCGCGTTTCAGGATCATCTGGGCCTCCCTCCCGGGACTCCGACCGGAACTATGGAGTTGCAGGCACTTTACTGGTTCGCCATTCTGGTTGCTGTGAACCTGCAGACATCATTCCTCACCCCGCCCTTCGGTTTCGCACTGTTCTACCTGAAAGGTTCTGCCCCGGATGCGGTGCGCATGCAGGACATTTACCGCGGCATCGTTCCGTTTGTGGTCCTGCAACTAATCGGGCTTGCGACCGTCTTTTTCTTTCCGCAGGTGGCACTTTGGCTGCCGAATCAGCTGCTGGAATAAGATCCGGCAGCCGGCAAATGCCTCGAAAACGGAACCGGGAATGCGCCAGGACGTTCAGGACCGGTATCGGCTTTGATCCGATCGTATCCCTGAGGCGAGCTTCTTGCGGAAAGCGCGATCGCGCTTCAGGTGCCATTCGCGGCGCATGGCGTCACGCCGGCTCTCGCAAAATTCCTGATACAGCAGCACCCAGTTGCGCCCGCGCGTGAAACGGGCGCCCTTTCCGGCGTTGTGCTCGTCAAGGCGTCGCGCGACGTCCAGAGTCCAGCCGACATAGGTCAGCGGCCCGTTCGGCGTTGCGGTACCGAGCACGTAGACAAAGCAGTTCATGCGCGCGATCTCGAATCGCGGAGCAGAATTGCACAGGTTGGAAGCCGGAACGTTACCTTTAGCGCAACCCGGACCAGCGCGAGTTGAACGAGCCTGCCGGCACCACCGGCTGCGCGCCGGCAAGCAGGCCGTTGTTCGGCGCCGGAGCGAAAGCGGTGCGCATCTGCGGCTCCTGCTTCTCCGGCTTTGCCTCGGGTTCCTCGCGCGACGGCCTTGCGTCGGCCTGCCTGATTTCAGCCGGGATCGCTTCAGGCCTGGGCTCCGGTTTGGGCGCGCTGCGCGCCACGGCCGTAGACCTGCTGGGCGCCGTGGATTTCTGATGCAGGCTGGTCGGAGCCGTCCGCCTGGGCTTCGCGGCCAGATCAGTGTTGGCGCCACGCAGGGCGACAGTCTGGTTTTCCTGTTCCGCCGGCTCTGACCGGGTTCCGATTCCGCCGAACAGGTTGCCAAGCAGGCTGGCGATCGTGACGGGTTTCTCTTTCGCCTGGCCTTCCTTCGACAGTGGCGAGGCCGTCGGCAGCGGAACACTGGCCACCTTCACCTCCGGCGCGCTCGCCGGTTGCCGGCTTGTCGCCGGCGGATTGGGTTTGCGCGGCAGTGCGCCCGGTGCCGATGCGCCGGTGGCGCTGGCGACCTGGTAGGTGATGCGGCCCGAATTGTCATAGACCTCCGTCTCGGCCATGAACACGCGGTTCATGCCGCCATCGCCCTGGATCGGCTGTGCGAGCCTGACGCCCCTCGCGATGTGCTGGGCCATTTGATACTGCTCGTTGCGGCGCCGGTTGAGCACCGCATTGGCGACCATCGGATTAAGCGTATAGGCAGGGCAATTGCCGCGCGGATTGGACGCGATCGGGCTCGATGAGTCCTCCCGCGAGACCGCATCGAACACATAGCGCTTTTCGCAGACAGCGATCTTCGGCTGCTGACGGGTGGCCTCGAAGTGGTCGTAGCCTTCCTTCAGCATCTTCCAGAATGCGAAGTTCGGATCATTACGATGCTTGGCCATGTTCAGCGCGCTCATGCGGAACGGAAAGGCCTGCAGCTGGAAGTCCTTTTGCCCGCCGAAGAAGGATTCGCGCGCCAGCGCGTAGATTTCCTGGATCTGCTCGTCGGTCATCGCGTAACAGCCGCGCGAGGAGCAGTCGCCGTGCACCATCAGCTCGGAGCCGGTGCGGCCCCAGGCACGGTCATAGGCGTTCGGATAACCGGTGTTGAAGGCGAGGTAGTAGCTGGACTGCGGATTCATCTGCGCGGGGGTGATTGAGTAGAAACCCTCCGGCGCCTGACGGTCGCCTTCCTTGCGCTTCGGTCCGAGTTTCCCGGACCAGCGGCAGATCGGATAGGTCTTCAGCAGCGCGTATTGACCATCCTGATTCTGCTACCAGACATCCAGTTCCGACTCTTCCTTGAAGATGCGGACAAGAATCGGCGAGACCTTGTCCATGCCCTTTTCAGACATGAGCGAGAGCATCTTCGGTGACAGCGGCGCCTGCGCGCGGCCGATCGGCGTGATATCGCCGGTATTGCAGCCGGCAAGGGCCGCCGCGGCAACGATCACCGCAGGCGCGAGCAGCGCACGGAAGACGGGTCGGCAGATCAAACGCGATACTCCCCCAAAGGGGCGGGCCCTCATTCAATAATCGTTATCCATAACTTGTGGCATCCGCAAGGCAATAGCGGTCATTCCAGAGCTTGGATAAGTCTATGGTGAACCAGCGGTAAATGCGTCCGGTCCCGGGTCCGGAGGGGTCTGAAGCCCCCGAGGGGGCCGGGCGGGTCCCGCCCGCCGCCGGCTCAGCTGGTGGCCCTGGCCAGATTTCGCCCCATGGCAAGGAACTTGTCCCGGCGTTGCTGGCGCACCGCCGCGCGGTCGAGCGCCTTCAACTCGCTGAAGGCCTTGGCGATGGCGTCGCCGGCGGCGGCTATGGCCGCCTTGGGCTCGCGGTGGGCCCCACCGGTCGGTTCCGCCACAATGCTGTCGATCACCCCGAAGCGGACCATGTCCTGGGCGGTGATCTTCATGTTGGTGGCGGCATCCTGTGCCTTGGCGGTGTCGCGCCAGAGAATCGAGGCGGCGCCTTCCGGCGAGATGACGCTGTATATGGCGTGCTCCAGCATCAGCACCCGGTTGGTGGTGGCGATGGCAATGGCGCCGCCGGAGCCGCCTTCGCCGAGGATGACGGCCACATTGGGCACGCCGAGCCCGAGGCTCGTTTCAGTCGAGCGCGCGATGGCTTCCGCCTGGCCGCGTTCCTCGGCACCGATGCCGGGATAGGCGCCGGCTGTGTCCACCAGCGACAGGACAGGGATGTCGAAGCGGTCGGCCATCTCCATCAGCCGCACCGCCTTGCGGTAGCCCTCGGGGCGGGCCATGCCGAAATTGTGCTTGAGGCGGCTCTCCGTGTCGGAGCCCTTCTCGTGCCCGATCACGCAGACGCTCTCGCCGCG
>CAZUDR010000145.1:0-2748 GCA_964618715.1 uncultured Undibacter sp.
CGCCACCCGGCGCCGCTCGCCGCCGGAGAGGGTGGCGACGTCGGCGTCGTCGTCGGGACAGCGCAACGCATCCATCGCCTGCGTCACCTGGCTGTCGAGGTCCCAGAGGTTCTTGGAGTCGATCTCGTCCTGCAACTTCGCCATCTCGTCGGCGGTCTCGTCGGAATAGTTGACCGCCAGCTCGTTGTAGCGGTCGAGCAGCGCCTTCTTGCCGGCCACGCCGTCCATGACGTTGTCGCGCACCGACTTGCCGGGATCGAGCTGCGGCTCCTGCGGCAGGAAGCCGACGCGGGCGCCCTCCGCCGCCCAGGCCTCGCCGGTGAACTCGGTGTCGAGGCCGGCCATGATGCGCAGCAGCGTCGACTTGCCCGACCCGTTGACTCCGAGCACGCCGATCTTGGCATCCGGATAGAAGGACAGGTTGATGTTTTCCAGCACCTTGCGGCCGCCCGGGTAGGACTTGGACAGGCCGTGCATGTGGTAGATGAATTGGCGACCGTTCATTGAACCCTTCGAAGCCTCTGTCCCGCCAGCCGGAATCGGCGTCGGCGCGGAGCGCATGCGGCCGGAGCGGTGTCGGGAAAATGCGCCGCTCATGTAGCGAGCAGGGCCCGAAAGGGCAAGCGCGGGACCCTGACCGCTGTTTCCCTTTGACCGGTAAACCTCTGGAAAGGCTGACCGAAAATTCAGCCGTCTCTGTGACCTACGCAACGCTGCCTTAACCGGCAAAGGGGCAGAATTATCGGCGTGAACCAGGTCGCGAGGCAGCGCGACCAAGGAGTAGCGGGCGAATGGTCGCCCGTCCGAGTTGGAGACCGGGCCATGGGCCAGGCAATTGCAGCAGCGATCACGGTTTCGGCGGCGACCCTGCCTCGCCCCTTCGCTGGCACCGGCCACGCCCTCTGGATCTACTGGCACGACGTCACCCGCCACCTCTTCGCCAGCTACCGGCCCGAACTGCACTATATGCGCGGCCCGGGTCCCGCCTGGCGGGCCAAGCACGGCCAGACGGTTCACTAGTCCTCCCCAAGCCCTCCAGCTTGTGATCCGACCCCGCCTGTGGTGAATCCGCCCGGGCCCGGCGCCGACCGGCCGCCAGACAGGGACGAGGGGTCATGAGCCTGCAGGGAGCCATTCTCGACGACTACCAGGACGTGGCGCGGACCGTGGCCGACTGGGCTCCGGTGGCCAGGGACGTGAACCTCAAGGTATTCACCGAGTCCCTGGGCGGGCACGACAAGGTGGTCGCCGCCCTGAAGGACTGCGAGGTGGTCTGCCTGATGCGCGAGCGCACGCCCTTCGGCAAGGACGTGATCGACGCGCTGCCCAGGCTCAAGCTGATCGTCACCAGCGGCATGCGCAATGCGGCCATTGACGTGGCCGCGGCGGCGGCGCGGGGCATCACGGTCTGCGGCACGGAGTCGCTCGGCCACCCCACCGCCGAGCTGACCTTCGGGCTGATGCTCGAACTGACCCGCAAGATCGGCCACGAGGACGCGCGGCTGAAGGCCGGCAGCCGCTGGCAGTCCACGCTGGGCATCGACCTCAACAACAAGGTGCTGGGCATCATCGGCCTCGGCAAGCTGGGCACGCGGGTGGCGCGCATCGGCAACGCCTTCGACATGAAGGTGATCGCCTGGAGCCAGAACCTGACCGCGGAAAAGGCGCTGCAGGCCGGCGCCACGCTGGTGAGCAAGGACGACCTGCTGCGCGAGTCCGATTTCGTCACCGTGCATGTGCAGCTGAGCGACCGCACCCGCGGCCTGATCGGTGCCAGGGAACTCGACCTGATGAAGCCGACCGCGTTCTTCATCAACACCTCGCGCGGGCCGGTGGCCGACGAGAAGGCGATCGAGGCAGCGCTGAAGGCGCACAAGATCGCCGGTGCCGCGATCGACACCTACGACGAGGAACCGCTGCCGCTCGACCACCCGTTCCGCAAGCTCGACAACATCCTGATCACGCCGCATCTCGGCTACGTCACGGCGGAAAACTACAAGCGCTTCTACGGGCAGATGGTCGAGGACATCCGCGCCTGGCTGGACGGCAAGCCGATCCGGGTGATCACGAAGTAGCGCGCGCACCCGCGGCCATCCGCGAAAACAATCCAGGTCCCACACACGCCGTCGCGAAACCTTCGCGACAGGCCGGCGTTACCTCCCGCCACGTCAATCCATGAGGAGGAACGCAATGACAAGGCATCTTCTTGCCCTCGCCGCCGCCACCGGCACGCTGGCCGGCGCCATCACGGGGGCGACGGCGCAGACATCACTGACGCCGGGCCAGCAGTTTCAGGAGAAAGGTTCCGTGAGCGGATCGGCAGGCGCCTCGGGCTATGCGCCGGGAACGCAGTTTCGCACCGACGGTTCGGTCGAAGGCAACTCCGGGGCATCCGGTTACGCGCCCGGCCGGCTGAACAGCGACAGCTCGGTTGATGCCGACGCCAAGGTGAAGGCCGGCGGCGTCAAGGCGCGCACCACCACCGGTGCCGGCGCCAGGGTCAAGGTGAAGTAGGGCACGCCCGCAGCGGCACCATGCGCGGGGCCGCCCCGGGGCGGCCCCGACGTCATTCACACGCCCAGCAGCCGGGCCGCGTTGTTGTAGGCGACATCCGCGCGCAGCGATTCGTCGAGCGTTACCGTGTCCATGAACTCGCCGGCCCCGTCCGAGTCGAACGGATAGTCGGACGAGAACATGACGCGATCGCGGCCCAGCGCATCGAGCGAGCAGCGCACCGGCGGCAGGTCG
>CAZUDR010000145.1:2758-7935 GCA_964618715.1 uncultured Undibacter sp.
CAGATACTGCGACGGCGGCTTCGGCAGGTTCCAGCCATAGGGCGCCGAGCGGCTGTCGAAGCGCCAGAGCTGGAAGGGCAGCGTCTCGCCGAGATGGCCGAGGATCAGCTTCGCTTTCGGGTATCGGTGGAAAACGCCCCCGCTGATGATGCGCAGCGCGTGCGAACCCGTCTCCACGCCCCAGCCCCACATCGGACGCGCCAGCACGTTGTAACCGTCGATCGCCGCCAGCGGGGCCACCGGGTCGGCCGGATGCAGATAGACCGGCGCGCCAAGTGCCGCCGCCCGCTCCCAGAACGGATCGCAGGAGCGGTCGTCGAGATATTTCCCGTTGGTATGGCCGTTGATCATCGCGCCGCAGAATTTGAGCTCGCGCACGCAGCGCTCCAGCTCGTCGGCGGCGGCCTTCGGGTCCTGCATGGCGAGATGCGCGAAGCCGGAATAGCGGTCCGGCCGCTTCTGTACTTCCTTTGCCAGGAAATCGTTCGACGCGCGCGCCGCCCGCACGGCCTTGGCGGTATCGCGCTCGGCCTGCACACCGGGTCCGGCCACCGCCAGCACGGCGCGTGCGATGCCGGTGCTGTCCATCATCTGCAGCCGCTGCTCGCCGAAATCGGTCAGACAGCCGTGCAGCTGGTCGGCCTTCTTCCTGGCGACGTCGACCATGGTCGGCCACCAGTACTCGACCGTCGCCGGATCGAGAAAATGCTCTTCAAGCGCGATCTTGTTGACCGTGTATTCCATCGATGTCCTCCCGGCTCGCGCTTTGCAGGCGGCGATATTTTTTTAGGTTGCCATCTGTACTGTATTTTGGGCTAAGCTGTCCCACCATTCAAGGCGGCATTCGGCCGCCGGTCCCGCTTGTGTTGGGGTATGCGTCGATGAATCGTGTGGTCGTCAACGACAAGAGCCAGGTGCAGGTCATCGCGCGCGCGGCCACCATCCTGCGCGCGCTCGAGGACGAAAGTGGCGGACTCAGTCTCGGCCAGATCGCCCAGCGGGTGAACCTCGCGCGCTCGACGGTACAGCGCATCGTCGCCGCGCTCGAATGCGAGAAGCTCGTCATCGCGGCCACACCCAATGGCCGTGTGCGACTCGGCCCCGCCATCCTGCGGCTGGCCGCCTCCGTGCGCAGCGACTTCATCGCCCTGGCCCGGCCGTTTCTCGAAAAACTGTCGGCCGAACTGCACGAAACGGTCGACCTGTCAGTGGTGAAGAAGGATCACCTCGTGTTCATCGACCAGGTAATCGGCTCGCAGCGGCTGCGGACGGTGTCGGCGGTCGGCGAAACATTTCCGCTTCACTGCACGGCCAACGGCAAGGCCTATCTGGCGCAGCTGTCGGATCAGGCGATCGAGAAGCTGATCGGCCGCAGCTACGAGCAGCGCACGCCGAACACGCGCATCACGATCGATGCGCTGCTGGCGGACCTGGCGGCGGTACGCCGCACCGGCGTTGCCTATGACCGTGAGGAGCACACGCTCGGGATCAGCGCCGCCGGCGTCGCGCTGCGCGATCCGCTCGGCAACTCGGTCGCCATTTCCGTGCCGGTGCCGGCGCAACGCTTCGCCGACCAGGAGGCCCTGGTTTCAGAGCGCGTGCTCGCCACCAAGCGAGCCATGGAGACACATATGAACGCCGCCGCCGCCTGAACCGGACCGGCGGCAGAACGACAATACAGAAAGCAAGAGGGAGGAAGCCGTGGCCAAGAAAATTCGCGGCGTGACGTTCGAAGAAAACCTGAAGAACAGCATGGGACTGGAGTTCTACAACCTGTCCCACCGCTTCGGCTATCAGTCGCCGAACTGGCCGTATTTCGAGGACGTCAAGATCGAGCGTATCCACTACATGGCGAAGTCCGGCGTGCTGTCGCAGCGCATCACCACCTCGATGCACAACACCACGCATATCGACGCGCCGGCGCACGTGGTGCAGGGCACGCCGTTCATCGACGAGGTGCCGCTGCCGCACTTCTTCGGGTCCGGCATCGTGGTGTCGATCCCCAAGAACAAATGGGAGCCGATCACCGGCGACGACCTGGAGAAGGCCTGCGGCAAGATCATCCGTCCGCGCGACGTGGTGATCGTCAACACCGGCTGGCACAAGTACTACGAGGACTCGGAAGACTATTTCTGCCGCGCGCCCGGCTTCGTGCCGTCGGCCGGCAAATGGTTCGTCAAGAAGAAGGTAAAGGTCGTCGGCCACGACACCCAGGCCAACGACCATCCGCTGGCCACGGCGATCGGGCCGCAACGCAACGGTCCGCTGCATCCGCATCTCGCCGAGGAATACAGGGAATGGTCGGGCGGGCGCGACTGGAAGGATGATTTCCCCGAGTGGGAACCGGTGCATCGCATCCTGTTCAACAACGGCATTCTCGGCATCGAGAACGTCGGCGGCGACATCGACAAGGTGACCGGCAAGCGCTGCACCTTCGCCTACTTCCCGTGGAACTGGGACCGCGGTGACGGATGCATCGTGCGTCTCGTCGCCATCACCGACCCGGACGGCAAGTACCGGATCGAGCGCGGGAGGAAGTTCTGATGCAGGTGAAGCGATTTTCCGAACTGAAAACCTACGACGCGCCCAACCATCGTGCCGTGTCGACGCTGCGCGTGTTCGGCGCCGAGGCCGGCGGCACCACCGGCCTGATCGTCGGCGTGTCGCATTTCCTGCCCGGCGGCGGCGCCGGCCCCGACGCCTCGCCGCCGGAGAAGGTCTACTTCGTGCTCGAAGGCGAGCTCACAGTGATCGTCGGGGGCAAGGAGACCGTGCTGAGGAAGCACGATTCCTGCACCATCGGCCCCAACGAGAACCGGGAGATCATCAACCGCGGCAACGAGGTTTGCTCGATCCTGGTGTCGATCGCACCGCCGGCGAAGTGACGCCGGAAGTGTCATGCCCGGCCGTGTGCCGGGCATCCACGCATTGGCTGGCGTTCCAGGAAGGACGTGGATGGCCGGGACAAGCCCGGCCATGACGAGAACAGAAATCCCCCGGGAGGATTTTCATGGCCGACGAATTTCTCAAGAATCCGCTTTCGCTGTTCGAGGTCAGGGGCAAGACCGCCATCGTCACCGGCGCGTCCGGCGCCTTCGGCGCGCTGGCGGCGAAAACGCTGGCGGGCGCCGGCGCCAGTGTGGTGCTGGCGGCGAGCAAGGAAGACGACCTGAAGAAGGTCGCCGCCGAATGCGAGAAACTCGGCGCCAAAACCGCCGGCATCGCGCTCAGGCCGGATTCGGAGGACAACTGCGAGAAGATCGTCCGGACCGCGGTCGACAAGTTTGGCGGCATCGACATCCTCGTCGTTGCCGGCGGCCTCAACAAGGTTTCCAAGATCGTCGATCAGAAATACGACGACTTCCTCGACGTCATGGACGCCAACGTCAACCAGTCGTGGCTGATGGCGCGTGCCGCCGGCAAGCAGATGCTCAAGCAGGGGCGTGGCGGCAAGGTTATCCTCACCTCGTCGGCGCGCGGGCTGCTTGGACATCCCGCCGGCTACAGCGCCTATTGCGCGTCAAAATCCGCGGTCGACGGCATCACCAAGGCGCTCGGCTGCGAATGGGGCGAGAGCGGCATCACCGTGAATGCGCTGGGACCGACTGTCTTCCGCTCGCCGCTCACCGCCTGGATGTACGAGGACACCGATCGGGCGAAAACCGTGCGCACCGGCTTCCTCGCCCGCGTGCCGAAGGGGCGTCTGGGCGAGCCGGAGGATCTGGCGGGGCCGCTGCTGTTCCTGGCGTCGAAGGCATCCGATTTCTACACCGGCCACATCCTTTATGCCGACGGCGGCTACACGGCGGGATAGGTCATGGCCAAGGCGCGCATCGCCGTCGTCGGCGCCGGCCTGATGGGTCACGGCATCGCCCAGGTTTTCGCGCTCGCCGGCCACGACGTGACGATTTACGACTCCGTCAGGGCCAGCCTCGATACAGCCAGGGACCGCATCCGCGCCAACCTGAAAGACCTCGGCGACGACCCGGACGCGGTAAACCGCGTGACCCCGGTCGCGGCGCTGGACGTTGCAGTACGCGAAGCCGACTACGTGGTCGAGGCCGTGCTGGAGGATCTGCCGCTCAAACAGAAGCTGTTCGGCGAGATCGAGGCCCATGTCCGGCCGGACACCATTCTGGCCAGCAATACCTCGGTGATCCCCATTACCGACATCATGCAGGGGCTGAAGCATCGCGACCGCGCGCTCGGCACCCATTGGTGGAACCCGCCCTTTCTGGTGCCGCTGGTCGAGGTCATCGAAACCGAATGGACCTCGCCGGAGGCGGTCGCCTTCACGATGAAACTGCACGCCGAAGCCGGCAAGAAGCCGGCGCACGTGAAGAAGGACGTGCCCGGGTTCATCGGCAACCGGCTGCAGCACGCGCTCTGGCGCGAGGCCATCGCGCTGGTGGAGAACGGCATCTGCGACGCCGAAACCGTCGACAGCGTCATCAAGGCGGCTTTTGGCCGGCGATTGGCGGTTCTGGGGCCGCTGGAAAACGCCGACATGGTCGGCACGGACCTGACGCTGGCCATCCACAAGACCGTGCTGCCCGACATCGACAGCCGGCGCGGCCCTTCGCCCTACCTCGAAAAACTGGTCGCAGAGGGTAAACTCGGTTTCAAATCCGGCGAGGGCTTCCGCCGCTGGACGCCGGCCCAGCAAGCAGAATTGCGTTCAAAGGTTTTGAAACATCTCAAAAACGCGCGCGCACAAGATTGACGCGCGCATCAAGCTGCAAGGGAGGAGACGATGACCGACAAGAAGACGATCTCGCGCCGTACCCTGGTCACCAACGGCCTCGGTGTCATCGCCGCGCCCGCCGTGCTGCGTGTGCTGCCGGCCAGTGCGCAGTCCAACGTGATCCGGATCGGCCATGTCAGCCCGCGCACCGGTCCGCTCGCCGGCTTCGGCGAGGCCGACGGCTTCATCCTCGACCAGGTGCGCGGTATCCTCGGCAAGGGGCTCAGCAGCGGCGGCAAGACCTACAAGGTCGAGATCATTTCCAAGGACAGCCAGTCAAGCGCCAGCCGCGCCTCGGAGGTGGCCTCGGAACTGATCCTCGGTGACAAGGTCAATCTGCTGGTCGGCTCGGGCACGCCCGACACCACAAACCCCATCTCCGATCAGGCCGAAGTCAACGAAGTGCCGTGCCTCACCACCAATTGCCCGTGGC
>CAZUDR010000146.1:0-7927 GCA_964618715.1 uncultured Undibacter sp.
TGCTCGAAGGCCATCATCTCTCCCATCGACGCAAGCCGGATGATGGGCGAACTTTCCCAACTGCTGTCATCGCCTTCGATCAGGTCGAGGCAGCGCGGCGACAGCACGAAGAAACCTCCGTTGATCAGGCCGCCATCTCCGCGCGGCTTCTCGGTAAAGCCGGTCACCGCATCCCCGTCGCGCAACAACGCTCCGTACCGTCCCGGCGGACTGACTGCGGTGACCGTGGCGAGCTTGCCGTGACTGAAGTGAAACTCGATGGAGGACCGGATGTTGAGGTCGCTGACGCCGTCGCCATAGGTGAAACAGAACGCCTCCTCGTTTTTGATATGCTCGGCGACACGCTTGAGCCGTCCGCCGGTTGCGGTGTTTTCACCCGTATCGACCAGCGTGACCCGCCACGGCTCCACATTGCGCTGATGCACGACCATGCTGTTGTCCGCCAGATCGAATGTCACGTCGGACATATGCAGGAAATAATTGGCGAAATACTCCTTGATCACATAGCCCTTGTAGCCGCAGCAGATCACGAAGTCGTTTGCGCCGTGCGCGGCATAGATCTTCATGATGTGCCACAGGATCGGCTTGCCGCCGATCTCGATCATCGGCTTCGGCCTCAGATAGCTCTCTTCCGAAATCCGGGTGCCGAGCCCGCCGGCGAGAATGACGACCTTCATAGGCTCTCTTGATGAATTGGCTTCAGCATCACGATATTGATGGGACCGGAGCCCTCGCAGCGCCGGAAGGCGTCAACTGATTCGCGCACTCGAAAGTCTAGCGGGCCGGTTGTCCGCAGGTAAGCGGGACACCGCGCAACTGCCTGCGCCTGATCGCCGGTGACCGCTTCGCCGGCGCAGGCCCGCCCAGCACTTGCGACGGTGTCTCCCGCTCAGGATCCCGTCTTGCGCAGGTCCGGCTGGTGCTTGTTGAGCGTGGAATTCCAGAAATCAAAATACTTCTGCGCCTGGCTCTTGGAAGACAACGACATGAGGCCGCAGATATCCGACAGCACGTTCTGGAACGTCAGCTGCCCGGTCGCGGTGCGAAGCCTGGCACAGAGCTTCTCGGCATCGTCGGCCAGTGGCGAGCCATAGGTCAGCCGTCCCCCGCCCTTGAAGCGGGCGTACATGGCAGAGAACCAGCGGTCGGCAATCGGCTGACGCTTCTGTGCCGGGTAATTCGGGAAAAAATCCGAATTCATGATCAGCACGGCGCCCTCGAAGGCGCAGAGCAGCCAGTGCAGCTGGTTGACCGCCGGGTCCAGCCCGGCCGCCGTGTAGAAATCAAGATCGCGCTTCTGCGCGGACTCCGCCTTTTCCCAGACCCCGATGTCGTAGACGTAGAACAGCCGCGGCATGCTGACGAACTTTCCGCTGAGCAGATAGAGCAGGCACAGGATCTGGTCGTGAAACGACAGATAGACCGGCATCGCCTTCATGAAAAACAGGACACGTTCGGCGAGCTCGCGGCGCAGCACCGAATAGAACAACATGTTCGGTCCGGGAAAGCCGAGATATCCGGCAACGCGAACGGAGGGATCGTCCGAATCCAGATCCTTGTAGTTGATGATCGACGTGCCTTGCTGCGTCTCCAGCGCATACGAACCGTTGATGGCGGCGACCGAAGCGTCCTGCCCGACCTGGTCGATCAGGCCCGGCAAGGCCCTGATCGCCCGGTCGACGCACTGGTCATCGTCCGACATGCAGAAAATGAAGTCGCCTTTGGCCAGACGCATGATCTCCGAATAGTTCTCCAGCGGCTCGCACGGATCGACGCTGACGATGTCGCAGTGCTCGCGCCGAAGATGGTTCAGCAGCTCACGCTTCTCGGCATTGCCGGAATTGTCGCGGATGACGACCTGGATTTCGGGGCCGGCCCACGAGCAGGCCTGCGCGATTCTTGATAGCGCCACCGGACCGGACCGGTTCGTGGGGAGCAAGATCGAGAGCTGCACGAATCCCGCTATCACAGGTTGGAGAAACTTCCGGGTAGTCTGACGCTGATTCGCCGCATAATAACAAGGCTCTGTCGCCACTTCGGCCGGCCCTCGGCCTCTCTGGCCAACCGATATCGACGGTGGCAAACAGGATGGAGGCCGATTCGCCCGCGCGCCGAGAGATCAGCTTGCCGCACAAGGCCCGAGGATTCGATGCACTGCCCGGCCGCGACCGGGCGGTCGCCCTGCTGGAAGAACTCGCCTCGGCAGACTGTCCCTATGCTCCGGTTCCGGCCGACCGGCCGCTCGCCCTCTACGGCGCGGGAGACCTGGGCCGTCTGGCGCGCGATTTCCTCAGGACGGTGGGCAAGGATGTCGTACTGGCCATCGACGCCGATGCACGCGCCGTCGCCGGCCGTGCAGACTGGTCCGGTGTGCGGCTGCTGCAACCCGACGAGGCGACGCCGCGTGAAAAGACGGGTGTCCGGCTCGCCGTCAGCATCGTCACAGGCGCCTATGTGCCGATCGAGCGATCACTTCTCGATCGCGGATTCACGGACGTGGTCCCCTTCTACGATCTGGCCGAAAGCTTCCGTGACCGGCATCCGCTGTCGAACGGATGGTTCGCCGCGCCCCTGTCGGCGGCGGACGGGGCAAGGACCGCGGCGGTTCTCGAGAACTGGGGAGACGACGTTTCCCGCTCGCATCACCTTCAGTTCCTTGCCTGGCGCAGGCTGCGCGAGGAATGGAGCTTTGAACCGGCCCCCCTGCCCGCCGGCAGCCGATATTTCATTCCGGATATCGCCCGGGTCTTGCGGGACAACGAAATCCTTCTCGATGCCGGCGCCCATCACGGCAGTGCCATTCGCACATTTCTCAGGCACACCAATGGCAAGTTCCGGAAAATTCTCGCTGTCGAGCCGGACAGGGCCAACCGCACGCGGCTCCTGGACACGTTGCAGGACCTGTTGCCGGCCGACGATCGGGTTCAGGCGTTCGATTTCGCGCTCGCCGACCGCGGGGGCGAAGCCCCGTTCCGCGAGGGCCTCGACTACGCATCGCAGTTGTCCGACACCGGACGGACAATTGCCGCGACCCGCACAATCGACTCGCTCGAAGTATCGCCGTCCTTCATCAAGCTTCATCTCGAAGGTGCCGAGCTGGCCGCGCTGAAGGGCGCAAGGCGAACCCTTCTCGATTGCCGGCCGATTATCGCAGCGACCGTCTATCACAACGACGACGGCATCTGGCGTACGGCAGCCTGGCTGATGGAGACGCTCGGCGACTACCATTTCCTGTTTCGCAATCATTCCTGGTGCGGCACCGGCTCTGTGATCTATGCGATCCCCGGCGAGAGGACCGCATGACCGGTTTCGCCAAAGACAGCCGCCTGATCATCGATCTCGGGATGAACAATGGCGATGACACCGCGCACTATCTTGACCACGGCTTCCGCGTCGTTGCGCTGGAGGCCAACCCGGCACTTTGCGAGCGTGCACGGGCTCGATTCCGGACGGAAATCGGGAACGGCCGCTTGCAGATTCTTCAGGTTGCCATCTCGGACAAGCCGGGCCAGGCGACGTTCCATGTGAACCTCGACAACGACCACTGGAGCAGTCTGGACGCCGGCTGGGCCGGCCGCGACGCCAGCCGTTGCCGGAAGATTACGGTGCCCTGCATCACACTCGGCGAACTGTTCGGCAAATATGGCGTTCCCTATTACCTCAAGATCGACGTCGAGGGCGTCGACCAGAGCGTGCTCGAGCAGATACAGGCGAGCAGCCTGCGCCCGCTTTTTGTCAGCGTTGAGGATTGCCGCTTCGGTTTCGACTATATGCGGATCATGGCGGCGTGCGGCTACGATCGATTCAAGTTGCTTGATCAGTCGACGGTGCCGCAAATGAAAGACGCCGTTACCGGCAGCACCTTTGCCGAGGGCTCATCGGGCCCGTTTGGCGAGGACCTGCCGGGACGCTGGTTGCCCTACGACAAGATGCTGCAGGTCTATTCGACGACGGTGCGCGATATGAATGGCAATCGCCTCGGCCCGCGCAGCCACTGGTGGGATATTCATTGCACGCGGGCCGACGCGTGATGCGGCTCAGGTGAGGACCTGCGACAGCTCTGCCCCTGTCGGCGGTACAGTCGAAGGCGCGGGCTGAAAATGCACGGCGTATTTCTCCGCCATGCCCCGCCACCAGTCGTCCCGGTCGCAGATATCGAGGAACTCCGCATGGTGTCTGTCGGCGAGACTCTCGTCGCCGGTCGCACGGTGACACTCTGCGAGGAAATAGTGTCCGAAGGCGTGGTCGGGATACTTGCTGACCACGTTCTTCAGATAATCCATGGGGACGTCGTAGCGGCCGACCTTCATGTTGTGGTTTTCGACGAAGTTCACCCGCAGCTGCATCTCGTAGGCAAAGGCCTCGAGCTTGACCGGGTCGACGCCCGGCGCCCTGATGACCGATTTCGTCGCCACGAAATCCTGCGATTGCGGGTTGTCGATATAGCCCTGCTCCAGGCAAATATCGTAGAGCCGGCTGCCGAAAATGGGCATGGCCAGATAGACGTGCACCCAGTCGAAACCGCAGTCGAGCAGCATCTGCAGGGTCTCGTTGCGGTGCTCGTCCTGCTCGCCCGGCAGGCCGATGACGATGAAGACGTGAGACCGCACGTTGAATTTTCGCAGCGCCTCGACGGCCGGGCGTATCAGCCGCTTCTTCAACGGCTTGCGAATGATGTGATTGAGCACGTGGTCTGAGCCGGATTCGACCGCGAGGGCCACTGCCGACACGCCGGCCGCGGAGAACAGCTCTGCCACCGCGTCATCGATGGCATAGACGGCAACGCCGTTGGGAAACTCGACGCGCACCCCGAGTGCCGCCAGCTCGCGCAGGATCTGTTTTGCCCGTTCCTTGTCATTGAAGAAATGGTCATCCTCGAGCATCAGCACCGTCATGCCGAACTCTTCCTTCATCCGGCGCACGTCGGAGACCACGCGCCCGATCGACATGGTGCGCACATCGCGCCCGTGGAGCGCGGGATTTGAGCAGAAGACGCACAGAAACGGGCAGCCGCGCGACGTATGAATGGCCATTTCCCGCTTGGGCCGGCCGGCATGCTGCTTGTCGATACTGCGGTTGTTGTAGTGATCGAGATTGATCCGCCCGTAGTTGAACGGAGGAATATCGTCGAGGTCCTGGATGAATGTGTGCTGCGGAATCTTGTTTGCCGCCATCCCGTCCCGGCTGATCCATGACTTGTGCGCGCGGATCACTTCCCACGGATCGTCTGAATCCAGCAGATCGCGCATGGGCAGTTCGCCCTCGCCCTTGCAGATCGCATCAAGATGCGGGCACCCCTCCAGCATCAGCTTGAAGGCCGCGGACGGCAGTCCGCCGCCGGCCAGCGTGATGATGTCCGGATCATGGTCCTTGCACGTCTTGACCACGTCCTGGATGTAGCGGTTCGAGGAATTGAAAAGCGCGGAGACGCCGACGAACTGCGGATTGTACTCCGCCAGACAGCTGTCGATTTCGTCACGAAAGACATTCGCGTAGTCGCCCGAAAATCGTTCCTCGACCAGCTTTTTCAGCGTGATGTTCAGGTCGAGCAGCCGGACGTCGACCTGCGACCTGCAGGCGGCGGTCAGGTAGCTCTCCATCGAAAGGATGCCGTAAGGGATTGTGAACGCGGGCAGGATGGCCGCCCGGTTCTTGTCGAGATAGTCGTCGGCGTTGAAATAGGGGGGAATAATGAAAAGCACTTTTTTCATTGCACGCCCTTCTTCTGGCCCGGTTCTCGGCCACCGCGCCGGCCGCAACCATGGGATAGGCCTGCACCCTTAAGACTGCGTTAACCATCGTCTCCGCAGCCGCGCCCCCGGCCTCACACGGACGACCGAATTGGCGCGCGCGTGGCAGGCAGAGCACACCTGGCCTGCTTCGGTACGGAAACGGTTTCAGGGGGGTGCCGCGAGCCGCGGCAGCATCAGGCCGTCGTCGAAACCGTCAGCCCGGTCACGGTATCAATCTGCGTGCCGTCCGGCATCGTCAGAATGTTGTTCTTGGTGTCCAGATAGGCACCATTGGCCATCTGGATGACGGAGGCCGGATCGACATACTTCGCGCCGGTCGTCGTATCGTACTGGGTGCCGTCCTTCATCGTCAGAATGTTGCTGTTGGTATCCAGCGTCGAGCCGTCACCGAGGTAAATGATCGGATCGAGCGTGTTCTTCGGCTGCACCTTGTTCCGGCTTGCCGTCAGTTCGCTGAACGCCTTGGCGACCGCTTTTTCCGCAGCCGCCTGCTGATTTTCCGCCGCAATCTGGGCAACAAGGCTGGAGGAATCGGCCACGCTGTTTTGCGCGATGAGCGCAAGGTTGCCGGCCATCAGAGAGCTTTGCCCCAGAAAGGATCCCACGCTCCCGTCGTACGAGGACGAGAGGGCACCCATGATGCCACCGAGATTCTGCGAGTTCTGGATGGCTGTGACCGTATCGCCAAGCCAGCTTGCCGCTCCGCTGGACGCAAAGAACGACGAGTATGAATTGCTGGCACCGATGACGGACGACATGGCACTTCCTCGCGAGACCCAGTCTACCGGACAAGCGGTAAACAAAGTGTAGCCGTTTACCGATTGTTAACGCCGACGACACGCACGCGAGCGATCGTCGTTAAGGCGCGTGCCTTCCGCCCGCCTGACACCGCCCTGAAAAGTCGCCGGAAGCCCGGTAGCGATTTTTAACCATACTCTTTTACGCCGCATTTGGAGGCACATGCGAAGACACACACCTGATCCCATGGATCGAGACGTGTAACTGCCAGTATGGCAACCAGTCCTAGAAAGGTAGCGTAAGATGTCTGACATCATTCTTTCGGCAGGTGTTCGTTCGAACCTGCTGCAGCTGCAGCGGACTTCGGATCTGATCTCCTCCACCCAGACCAAGCTTGCCACAGGCCGGCGGGTCAATTCGGCGCTCGACAATGCCATCAACTTCTTCACCGCCCAGGGCCTCGACAACCGGGCCAGCGACCTCAACAGTCTGCTGGACTCCATGTCGAACGCGATCAACACGATTCAGGCGGCGGACAACGGCATTACGGCGATCACCAAGCTGGTGCAGTCGGCCCAGTCGCTCGTGAGCCAGGCGCAGCAGACCTCCGACACGAGCGTGCGGGCGAGTCTGTCGTCGCAGTTTGACGCCCTCCTGACGCAGATCGGCCAGCTGGCCGGCGATTCCGGCTTCAATGGCATCAACCTGCTCGGCGGCGACACCCTGACCGTCACACTGAACGAGACGGGTACCTCGACCACCACGGTGACCGGCGTTGACTACACCAACGCCTCGGCGGCTCCGCTGAGCATCACCGCGTCGGCCAACAACTGGGCTTCCAGCGCCGACATCAGTGCGGCGTCGACCGACCTGACCGCGGCGCTTACCACGCTGCGCTCGCAGTCGCAGACCCTCAGCTCGAACCTGTCGGTCGTGCAGATCCGTCAGGACTTCACCAAGTCCACGATCAACACGCTGCAGGCCGGCTCTGACGCCCTTACCCTGGCCGACTCGAACCAGGAAGGCGCCAACCTGCTTGCCCTGCAGACACGTCAGCAGCTGTCGACCACCGCGCTGTCTCTCGCCGCGCAGGCCGACCAGAACGTGCTGCGGCTGTTCCGCTAAGCCGGACCGGCTCCAAACCGAACGGCGGCCCCCCGGGCCGCCGTTCTTTTTTTGCCCACAAAAATTTGTGGTTAACCGGAGGTTAAAACCAGAGTTTTCTTAACGATCCATCAACCCTAACAAACCATGATCGCGGACGACCAATTTGACCTGGCGCAGGCAAGGAGTCTGCCATGAGCGACATTGTACTTTCGAGCGGCGTGCGTTCGAACCTGCTGGAATTGCAGAGAACAGCCGACCTGATTACGCAGACGCAGACCCGGCTTGCCACCGGCAAGCGGGTGAATTCGGCGCTCGACAACCCGATCAAC
>CAZUDR010000147.1:0-495 GCA_964618715.1 uncultured Undibacter sp.
ATCAAGCTGCCGGGCTACGTCCTGCCGCTAGACTTCAAGGGCACGCTGGTGAAGACCTTCCTGCTGGTGCCCTATGTCGGTGCCTGCATCCACGTGCCACCGCCGCCACCCAATCAAATCGTCTACGTAAAGGCAAACAAGCCCTTCAAGAGCGACGAGCTGTTCGCGCCGGTGTGGGTAACCGGGGAGATCAGGGTCGGCAAGGGCAAGGAGGCCTTGAGCCTGGTGGACGGCGTCAGTGACATCGACTTCGGCTATTCCCTCAAAGCAACAAGGATCGAACCCTATGAACGATAGACATGACAAGGCACTCGGGCTGGTCTATGCGGCCGTCATTACCGCCGTCTTGGCCGCTTGGCCGGCGCAACAGTGTGAGGCACAGGAACATCGCCAGCTGGGCGCGCACCAGCATGGACACGGTACGCTCAACCTGGCGATCGAGGGCAGGACACTGGAAGCGGAGCTGGAGGTGCCCGGCGCCGACATCGTTGGCTT
>CAZUDR010000147.1:505-4188 GCA_964618715.1 uncultured Undibacter sp.
ACCCATCATCGCTGTTCGCCTTGCCCGCCCAAGCCCGGTGCAAGCTCACCTCTGCCAAAGTCGAGCTCGAAGGCGAAGAGGATTCTGCGCATCACGAGGAAAAACACGCTGGCCATGATGAGGAAAAGCATGCCGGACACGACGAGGAAAAACATGGCGAGCATGAGGGCGAGGCGATTCATTCCGAATTCCGTGTCGCTTACGCCTTCGATTGCGCCAACGTTGCGGCGCTCACGCAGATCGGCTTCCCCTATTTCAAGGCGTTTCCCAATGCGCAGGAACTCGATGTGACGCTGATCACCGGCAAGGGTCAGAAGACCTACGAGGTGGACCGCAAGACGACGCGCGTTAGCATCCGGGACATGCTGTAGGTGCGCCCGGCGTGATGGCAAAGCTTCGCGACGGACCGGCGCAGGCGGCGGCCCCCGCCATCCGCGTCGAGGCGGTCGACTTCCGCTGGCCCGGCCGCCACGCCTTCGGCCTGTCGGTGACGCGGCTCACCGTCGCGCGCGGCGAGCGCGTGCTGCTGCTCGGGCCCTCGGGCGCCGGCAAGTCGACGCTGCTCAGCCTCGTCTGCGGCATCGTCGCGCCGCAGGCCGGCACGATCGAGGTGCTCGGCCGCAACATCCCCGACATGGCGCCACACGCGCGCGACCGGTTTCGCGCCGAGCATTTCGGCATCATCTTCCAGATGTTCAACCTGCTGCCCTATGCCAGCGCGCTGGACAACGTGCTGCTGCCACTCGGCTTTGCCGCCGGCCGCCGCAGCCGCGCGTCGCGCGAGCGGCCGGCGCGGCAGGAGGCCGAGCGCGTGCTCGCCGCCCTCGGCATCGAGGGCGCGCTCGCCACCGGCGGCATCGCCGCAAACCTGAGCGTCGGCCAGCAGCAGCGGGTCGCCGCCGCCCGCGCGCTGATCGGCGCGCCCGAGATCATCATCGCCGACGAACCGACCTCGGCGCTTGATGCCGACTCGCAGCAGCGATTCCTCGACCTGCTGTTCGGTCAGGCGGAGGCGGCCGGCGCCACGCTGCTGATGGTCAGCCACGACGCGCGGCTTGCCGCCCGTTTCGACCGCGCGGTGCAGCTTCGCGACGTCGTTGCGGTGACGGCGGAGGCGGCGGCATGATCCTGCGCCTCGCCGTCCTCTCGCTGCGCAACCGCTGGCTGACCGCGCTGCTCACCATCTTCGCCATCGCCGTCAGCGTCGCGCTGTTCCTCGGCGTCGAGAAGATCCGTCATGGCGCGCGCGCGAGCTTCGCCGACACCATCTCCGGCACCGACCTGATCGTCGGCGCCCGCACTGGCAACATCCAGCTGCTGCTCTACGCCGTGTTCCGCATCGGCAACGCCACCAACAACATCACCTGGCAGAGCTACCGGGACATCGCCGCCCGGCCGGAGGTCGCCTGGATCGTGCCGCTGTCGCTCGGCGACAGCCACCGCGGCTTCCGCGTGCTGGGTACGACGCGCGATTACTTCGGGCGCTACAGGTTCCGCGGCGGCCAGCCCCTGCGCTTCGCCGCCGGCAAGCCCTTCGACGACCTGTTCGACACCGTCATCGGCGCCGACGTGGCGCGTGACCTCGGCTACGAGGTCGGCGACCGCATCGTCGTGTCGCACGGGCTCGGCGTCATCTCGCAGGGCGAGCACGCCGACCGGCCGTTCCGCGTCGCCGGTATCCTGGCGAAGACCGGCACGCCGGTCGACCGCACCGTGCACGTGTCGCTTGTCGCAATCGAGGCGATCCACATCGACTGGCGCACCGGGGCCAGGACGCCCGGGCTGGCGCCGCCGGCGGAGGCGCTGCGCAAACTCAAGCTCACACCCAGGGCGGTGACCGCCGCGCTGGTCGGCGTGAAGTCGAAGCTCGCCGTCTTCCGCCTGCAGCGCTTTATCAACGGGTATCCGCAGGAGCCGCTGACCGCGATCTTTCCCGGCGTGGCCCTGCAGGAACTGTGGGGCCTCGTCGGCACTGCCGAGCAGGCGCTGGTCGTCGTCTCGGCAATGGTGGTGCTGGCGGCGCTGCTCGGGCTCGCCACCATGATCCTCTCCACGCTCAACGAACGCCGCCGCGAGATGGCGATCCTGCGCTCGGTCGGTGCCAGCCCGCGCACCGTCGTCGGCCTGCTGATGACGGAAGCCGGCCTGCTCACCGTCTGCGGCATCGCCGCCGGCGTCGCGCTGCTCTATCTCGGCCTTGCCGTCGCCCGGCCGCTGCTCGACGCGCGCTACGGCATCGATCTGCCGCTCACGCCGCTCACGCCGCGCGAGCTGGCGACGCTTGGCGTCATCGTGCTGGCCAGCCTCGCCATCGCGCTGCTGCCGGCGCTGCGCGCCTATCGCATGTCGCTCGCCGACGGCATGGCGGTGCGGGCGTGAACAAGGTTCGGGCATCAACCGGCTGTTCGCGAGATCGAAAACAGCAGGCCGAAGCCCGCCGTGCTCCCGTCATTGGCTCACGTCGACGCCATGAAATTCCTTTGCATAGGCCGGCGTGATCTTGCCGTCGCGCGCGTCCTCGCGCACCAGCTCGGGCGGGCGTTTCGCCGGATCGCCGAAGCCGCCGCCGCCGGCCTGCTCGTGCACGATCAGCGTGCCCTGCGTCACCGACATGGTGACCTTGGCCGGGATCGCTTTCGTTTCGCCGTCGGTCTCGATGAAGTTGCGCGAGGCGCCGCCCTCTTTGCCGCCGGCGAGGCCGTAGGGGCGGAAGGCGACGCGGTCCGAGCGCAATTGCAGCAGCGCCTCCGGCGCCAGGATGCGGTAGCTGCGGCGGATGCCGACGCCGCCGCGATAGCGCCCGGCGCCGCAGCTGTCGGGCACGAAGGCATAGTCCTCCACCCGCACCGGATGCTCGGCTTCCAGCACCTCCACCGGCATGTTGGACAGGTTCTGCGAGGCATTGGTGATCGCCTCGACGCCGTCCTTGTCGGGCCGTCCGCCCCAGGCGCCGCACAGCATGTCGACGATGATGAAGGGCTTGCGGTTGGGCCTGAGGCCGCTGATGCAGACGACGCTGTTGCCGCCTTCGCCTGCCGCCGGCACGCGTTCCGGCACGATCTGCGCCAGCGCGCCCAGCATGGTATCGAACACGCGGTAGCCGGTGAGGGCGCGCGCGGCGCAGGCGGCCGGCATCTGCGGGTTGAGCACGGAGGCTTCCGGCGCCTTCACCTCGATGCAGCGAAACAGGCCGACATTGTTGGGGATGTCGCGCGCCAGCACGCAGCGCACGCTCAGGTAAGTGAGCGAATGGGTGAAGCTGAGCGTCGAATTGAGCGCGCCCTTCACCTGCGGCGACGAGCCGGTGTAGTCGACCAGCAGCGTGCCGTCCGGCCGCACAGTGATCGCCACCGCGATCGGGATCGGCGTGTCGGAGAAGCCGTCACTGTCGATATGGTCGGTGAAGCGGTACGTGCCGGCCGGCCATTTGCCGATCTCGTCGCGGGTGCGGCGCTCGGTGTAGTCGAGCAGTTCCTGCATGTAGGCGGCGACGGTGTCGGCGCCGTAGCGCTGGAACAGACGGGCGAGGCCATGTTTGCCGACCTGGGCGGCGGCGAACTGGGCGGAGAGATCGCCCCAGACGCGGTCTGGCACGCGCACATTGATCCTGATCAGCGTCTCGAGCGTCCTGTCGAGCACGCCGCGGCTGTGGCCGTGGGCCGTGTCGATCACGATGACGTCCA
>CAZUDR010000147.1:4198-7922 GCA_964618715.1 uncultured Undibacter sp.
GCACGCCGCGGCTGTAGAGCTTGAGCGGCGGAATGCGCAAACCTTCCTGGTAGATCTCGGTCGAATCCGAGGCATTCGAGCCGGGCACGCGGCCGCCCACGTCGGTGTGATGGCAGATGACGACGGCGAAGGCCTGGTGCTTCCCGTCGTGGAAGATCGGCACGAACATGAACACGTCGGGCAGATGCATGCCGCCGTGATAGGGATCGTTCATGATGATGACGTCGCCGTCGTGCAGGTCGTCGCCGAATTTCTCCTGCACCGCCGCCATGGCCTCCGGCACGGCGCCGAGATGCTGGGCGATGGTCTTGGCCTGCGCCACCATCTGCCCGTCCGCGGCGCAGAGCGCGGCGGAGAAATCCATCACGTCCTTGACGATCTCCGAGCGGGCGATGCGGATCACGGTATAGGCCATGTCGTCGGCGATCGAATCGAGCCCGCTCTTGATGACCGCGAAGGTGATCGGATCGATGGTCATGGCGGGTCTCCGAAATCGATGACCACGTTGCCGACTCTGTCGCGATGCACCGTGGCGTACTGCGGGACCACGACGGTGGCGTCGAACTCTTCCACCACCAGCGGGCCCGTCATGGGTGTGGGCTTGAGATCGGCGCGGCTGACGACCGGCACTTGCACCGGGCGTTCGCCGCGGGTGAAGGCGATGGCGCGCTGTTTGTCGCCGCGCGCCGGCGGGCGCTCGTCCACGTGGATGGCGTTAAAGTCAAGCCGCTGGTCGCGCAGGCCGCGCGCCGTCAGCCTGATCCTGGCGAGCTCGATCGGGCTGTCGTCGCGGTAGCCGTAGGTCTTGAGGTATTCGGCGAGGAAGGCGTCGCGCATTCCTGCGGCGATGTCGCCCTCGTTTCGGAACGGCACCGTCAGCTCGCTGGCCTGGCCCTCGTGGCGCAGATCCGCTTCCCAGTCGAGCGCGATGCGGTCCTCGGGGTAGCCGTCCCGGCGCAGATGCGCGGTCAGCTCGCCGGCGAGCGCGTCCATGACGGCACGCAGGTCGCCGGCATCCGTCTCGGCCAGCAGGCGCGAGACCATGCGCACACCGGCATGCGCCACGTCGGTCGCCAGCATGCCGACGGCGCTGAACACGCCGGACAGCACCGGCACGATCACCCGCCGGATGCCGAGGTGGCGGGCGACGTCGGGGGCGTGGATGCCGCCATTGCCGCCCATGGCGACGAGCGTGAAGTCGCGCGGGTCGAGGCCGCGCTCGACGCTGACCGCACGGATCGCGCGCGCCATGGCGGTGTTGGCGACGGCGCGGACGCCGTGGGCGGCGTCCTCCGCCGTGATGGCCAGCGGTTTCGCCACATGGTCAGTGATGGCGCGTTCGCTCAGCGCGCGGTCGATTGTCAGGCGGCCGCCGGCCAGCGCCTGCGGGTTGATGAAGCCGAGCAGCACGTTGGCGTCGGTGACGGTCGGCCGCGTATTGCCGAGCCCGTAGCAGGCCGGCCCCGGATCGGCCCCGGCCGACTCCGGCCCGACCTTGAGCAGGCCGCCGGCATCGACCGCGGCCAGCGACCCGCCGCCGGCGCCGACCTCGGCGAGGTCGATAGCCGGCACCTTCAGCATGTAGCCGCCGGCCTTGATGAAGCGGCTGGAGGTCGACATGCCGTCGCGAAATTCGTACTCGGCGGTCATGCTGGGGCGGCCGTTCTCCACCATCACCGCCTTGGCGCTGGTGCCGCCCATGTCGAAGACGATGACGTTGGGCAGGTCGAGCGTCTGGCCGAGCCGCGCGCCGCCGATGACGCCGCCGGCAGGTCCCGAGGCGACCACCATCACCGGCTTGTCCGCCGCCGCCCGCGCCGGGAGCATGCCGCCGTTCGAGGTCATCACCAGGATCGGCGCGGTGACGCCGATGCCGCGCAGTCCGCCGTCCAGCCGGTCGAGATAGTCGCGCATGGCGGTGAGCAGATAGGCGTTCAGCACCGTGGTCGAGGTGCGCTCGTATTCCTTGATCTCCGGCAGCACCGCATACGAGGCCGACACCGGCAGGCGGGGATGACGGCGCCGGATGAAGTCCTCGGCCTGCTGCTCGTGCGCCGGGTTGCGGTAGCTGTTGATGAAGCAGAGCGCGACCGCCTCGATACCGTCGGATACAAGCCGGCCGATCGCGCGTTCGAGGCTTGTCTCGTCGAGCGGCCGCACCACGCTGCCGTCGGCGGCGATGCGCTCGTCGACCTCGACCCGGTGGCGGCGTGGCACCAGCGGCGACGGCTTCGACCAGGTGAGGTCGAACATCTCCGGCATGCGGATGCGCCCGATTTCCAGCACGTCGCGGAAGCCGCGCGTGGTGACGAGGCCGGTTTTGGCGCCGCGGCGCTGCAGGATGGTGTTGGAGCCGACGGTGGTGCCGTGCAGGAACTCGACCACGTCGCCGGGCGCGACGGCGAGCTCGCGCAGCAGGGTGGTGAGGCCCGCGACCACGGCCTGGCTCGGATCACCGGGCGTGGTGGAGACCTTGCTCTCCGCCAGCACGCCCGCGGCGTTCATGAGCACGATGTCGGTGAACGTCCCGCCGATATCGACCGCGACCCGTACGCCCCGCTGACCGTCTCCGCGCGCCATTCCACCTGTCCGCCGCCACGTTCGTCAGGACGGTAGGTGGCCGTGAGGACGGCGGTCAAGCGGCGGCGATTGTTGGCCGGGATACGGCGACGCGATGGACGGATGGCGCCTGTGACACGCACGTTTTCCCTCTCCCCCTGCAGGGGGGTCGGGCCGTGTTCGCCGCACGTTCCATGCGACCCGGCACCGCCTTTCGCTCGTACCCGTCCGCGTGCCATTCTCCCGGTCGGGGGGGACGACAACGAGGTTCGGCATGATCGTGCGTCTCTTGACGGCTGTCCTTTTCGCGCTCGCCTTCTCGCTGCCCGCCGCCGCGGCGCAATGCGGCGGCAATTTCAACACCTTTATCAACCAGATGGCGCGCGAGGCGCAGGGGGCCGGCATCTCCCCCGCGGTGATCAACCAGGCCTTCTCCGGCCTGTCGGCGGACCCGCGGGTGATGCGCTTCGACCGGCGTCAGCAGCGCAGCTTCGGCCACCGCAGCTTCGAGAGCTTCGCGCGCACACGCGTCACCAGTGCGCGGCTGAAGAACGCGCGCGCGCTGATGCGGCGGCACGCGGCGCTGCTCAACCGCGTCGAGCGCCGGTACGGTGTGCCCAAGGAACTGATCATGGCGATCTGGACCATGGAGAGTGACAACGGGCGCGGCGACATCGGCAAGCTGTCGGTGGTGCGCACGGTCGCCACGCTGGCGCACGACTGCCGGCGTTCGGAATTCTTCCAGAACGAGCTCATCGCCGCGCTCACCATCCTGCAGCGCGGCGACCTGCCGATGAGCGATCTCAAGGGCGGCTTTGCCGGCGAGCTCGGCCAGACCCAGTTCCTGCCGTCGTCCTACATCAAGTACGGCGTCGACTTCGACGGCAATGGCCACGTCGACTTGCGCCACTCGGTGGCTGACGTGCTCGCCTCCACCGCCAACCTGCTCAAGGTGAACGGCTGGCAGGCCGGCGCGCCCTACCAGATGGGCACGACGAACTTCCAGGTGATGCGCGAGTGGAACCGCTCCGAGGTTTACCGCCGCGCGCTGGTGCTGTTCGCCCAGAAGCTGGGGTAGGGGCCGAAGCACGGCCTACACACACCCCGTTCGTTCCCGCGAAAGCGGCCTCTCTCCGCCTCATCCTGAGGAGCCCGCCGAAGGCGG
>CAZUDR010000148.1:0-7918 GCA_964618715.1 uncultured Undibacter sp.
CAACAAGACACTTGGCGTCATCGGGTGCGGCAATATCGGCTCCATCGTCGCCGACCGCGCGCTCGGCCTGAAGATGAAGGTGATTGCCTTCGACCCGTTTCTGTCGCACGAGCGCGCTACCGATCTTGGCGTAGAGAAGGTGGAACTCGACGAACTGTTCAGGCGCGCGGACTTCATCACCCTGCACACGCCGCTTACCGACAAGACCCGCAATATCATTGACGCCGCGGCGATCGAAAAAATGAAGAAGGGCGTGCGTGTCATCAACTGCGCGCGCGGTGGGCTGGTCGACGAGGCGGCGATGGCCGAAGCGCTCAAGTCCGGCCGTGTGGCCGGCGCCGCTTTCGATGTCTTCGTCGAGGAGCCGGCAACGAACAGCCCGCTATTTGGCCTGCCAAACGTTGTATGCACGCCGCATCTCGGCGCTTCCACCAGCGAGGCTCAGGAGAACGTTGCGCTTCAGATCGCCGAACAGATGTCCGACTACCTCCTGCGCGGCGCCATCACCAATGCAATCAACTTCCCGTCGATCAGCGCCGAGGAAGCGCCCAAACTCAAGCCCTTCGTGGCGCTGGCCGAAAAGCTCGGCTCATTCGCAGGCCAGCTCACCGAGAACCCGATCAAGGAAGTGCAGATCATTTACGAGGGGCACGTGGCGCATATGAACGTCAAGGCGCTGACGTCAGCGGCGCTGGCAGGCCTGCTGCGGCCGATGCTCGGCGACGTCAATGTCGTCTCCGCGCCGATCCTGGCGCGCGAACGCGGCATGGTGGTCGAAGAAACGACGCGGGAGTCGGAAGGCGACTATGAAAGCCTGATCACGCTGAACATTACCACCGAGAAGCAGACGCGCTGGGTATCGGGCACGGTGTTTGCCGACGGCCGCCCCCGCATCGTCAATATCAAGGGCATCCGCATGGACGCCGAGTTCGGTCCGTCGATGATCTACATCACCAACCTCGACAAGCCGGGATTCATCGGCAAGTTTTCCTCGACGCTGGGCGAGGCCGGCATCAACATCGCCACCTTTCATGTCGGCCGCGACAAGCCGGGCGGCAGTGCCATCGCGCTGATCGAGATCGACGGCGTTCTGCCAGATTCGGTGCTCGACAAGGTGCGCACGCTGCCGCAGGTGCAGCAAGCCAAGCCTCTGCACTTCTAGAATAGTCTTTTAATATCAAATAATTGCATGGCGCGTGCGGACCTCCGGGCGCCGTTCCGGCGCCTTGCCTATGCCCGCTGCTTCCTTTATCCGAAGGTGGACCTGGCCGGTCGCACCCGGCGCAAGTGTCCGGGCGCAGGCGCAGGGAACGATGTCCGATGGCCAATGTCGTGGTGGTGGGGTCGCAATGGGGCGACGAAGGCAAGGGAAAGATTGTCGACTGGCTGTCTGAGCAGGCCGACATCGTTGTCCGCTTCCAGGGCGGACACAATGCCGGCCACACCCTGGTAATCGACAGCACCACCTACAAGCTGTCACTGCTGCCGTCGGGCGTTGTACGTGGGGGCAAGCTTTCGATCATCGGTAACGGCGTGGTGGTGGATCCGCTGGCACTGGTCGGCGAGATCGCCCAACTCGAAAAACAGGGCATCAGGGTGACACCAGACAACCTGCGCATTGCCGAGAATGCCCCGCTGATCCTGCCGCTCCATCGCGAGCTTGAAGCGCTGCGCGAGGCCGACGGCGCGGCAACGCGCATCGGCACCACAAAGCGAGGAATTGGTCCGGCCTATGAGGACAAGATCGGTCGCCGCGCCATTCGATTCATGGATCTGGCCGACCTGCCGGCACTGGGGCCCAAGGTCGAGCGGTTGCTCGCCCATCACAATGCCCTGCGTCGTGGCTACGGCCTGTGCGAGATCGAGGTCTCCACGGTGTGCGACGAACTCGCAGGGGTGGCGCCGAAGGTGCTGCCTTTCATGGATTCGGTATGGTCACTGCTCGACGCCAGGCGGCGGGAGGGCAAACGCATTTTGTTCGAGGGAGCGCAGGGCGCGCTGCTCGACATCGACCATGGCACCTATCCCTATGTCACCTCTTCCAACACCGTGGCGGCCCAGGCGGCGACCGGTTCCGGGCTGGGGCCGAACGCCATCGACTACGTGCTCGGTATTTGCAAGGCCTACACCACGCGGGTGGGAGAGGGACCGTTTCCCACAGAGCAGAAAAATGACATCGGCCGCATGCTTGGCGAGCGCGGCAAGGAATTCGGGGTGGTCACCGGCCGGGCGAGGCGCTGCGGCTGGTTCGACTCGGTTCTGGTGCGGCAGACCGTCCGCACCTGCGGCATCAACGGCCTGGCGCTCACCAAGCTCGATATTCTCGATGGCTTCGACGAAATCAGGGTATGCATCGGCTATCGGCTCGAAGGGCGCGAATACGATTATCTGCCCGCCGGCGAGCACGCTCAGGCACAGGTGGAGCCGGTCTATGAGACCATCGCCGGCTGGAAGGAACCCACAGCCGGTGCACGATCCTGGGCGCAATTGCCCGCCCAGGCCATAAAATACGTACGCCGAATCGAGGAACTGGTCGGCTGCCCGGTCGCCCTGCTTTCCACAAGTCCGGAGCGGGAGGACACGATCCTGATGGAGAATCCGTTTGAAGTGTGAGTCCGGAAAAGGACAAGAAACTGGCTCATAGAATGATCCCGACGCGTGAAACATACATTTGGACCAGATCACGCCAAGGCCGGATGACGCGCAATGGCTGACTACCATCCGCTGATCGCCCGGGCCGTTGAAGGCCTCGAGCACAACACCGGTGAAAATCGCCGGGTGCTGTACGAGCGCGCGCGTGCGGCGCTGCTCAAGCAGTTGCGCGGTGTCGAGCCGGCGCTGGAGGAGGCCGACATCACGCGCGAAAGGCTGGCGCTGGAAGAGGCGATCCGCAAGGTCGAGGCGGAGGCTGCGAGCCGCGCACCGGAGCACACGGAAAGCGCGGTTCATCCGGAACCGACCGGGCCGGCGGCCTCGCTGCGCGACCAGGGCTTGCGCGATTTCCGGGGTACCGTGGCCGAAGCCGAGGATCTCGGCGATGGTGCGGCCGAAGCCAGCCGCGCGGCGCGGGAAACCTACGAGAGAATTCCGGGTGTGCCGCCCAGGACCGGCGCGCCCAGGTCCTTCGAGCCGGCGCCCGCCGAGCCAGGCCCGCCGCCGTTCGGGCCGCCGCACACGCCTCCGGTGAGTGAGCCTGACCTGGGCTTCCATCCGCCGGAGGCCGAGCCGGAGCGCTGGCCGCCGTCGGGCCGGCCGACGCCGCCAGCCTACGACGAGTATGAGGAACCTTCGGCACCACGCGTGCGCTCCTGGGGCCGGCTAGCGGCGATTCTTGTCATCCTGCTGCTGGTGGCCGGGCTTGCCGGGGCGGCCTACTGGCAGCGCGACTCGATCATGGAGATGGTCGCGAGCCTGCAAAGCACGCCGCCGCCGACGAGCGAGCCCGGCACGAGCGCACCGTCGCCCGACCAGCCGAAGATATCCGACCGCGTCGAACCTTCCACGTCGGCCCCGCCCAAAGCGGCCACCGCCCCCGCGGCGGCGGTGGCGCAGAAGGTCGTGCTTTACGACGAGGATCCCAACAATCCGCAGGGCAAGCGCTATGTCGGTTCGGCAATCTGGCGGACCGAAACGGTGTCGCCCGGCCCGGGATTGGCGCCGGAACTGGCGGTGCGCGCCGATGTGGAAATCCCCGAACGGCAGATGCGCATGACCTGGTCACTGCGTCGCAATACCGACAAGGCGCTGCCGGCCAGCCATACGATCGAGGTCATTTTCACGTTGCCGGCCGACTTCGCCGAGGGAGGCGTCGGCAATGTACCCGGCATCCTGATGAAGGCGAGCGAGCAGGCGCGGGGCGTGCCGCTTGCGGGCCTGGCGGTCAAGGTGACCAACGGCTACTTCCTCATCGGCCTGTCGGCCGTCGAACTCGACAAGCAGCGCAATATCCAGATGCTCAAGGAACGCGACTGGTTCGATATCCCAATCGTCTATACGAGCGGCAAGCGTGCCATCCTGGCCATGGAGAAGGGGACTCCGGGCGCCCGTGCATTCGAGGAAGCATTCCGCGCCTGGGGTGAATAATCGCGGGCCGACGAGGGTGTGCGCGTGGTAAACCGCAATGCCTAACGCCAGCAATGGGCCTGGCGGACCCACAATTTTCCTTCCGCACAGGCGCAAGACTTGACCGTCCGGTCCCGGACAATTCGGTCTCAATCCGGCCCTGGTTTCGCCGATCCCCGTAACCAAGACTTAAGCGCCCGACACTAGTGTCCGCGGTTTCATATGACCGGCGGGCACCAGATTGCTTAACGCGACCATCAATACGCTGCGTGGCCTGAGCTATGGCATCCGGCTCGAACGCGCCATTCGCCAGGAGATAATGGTTTTCATCGTCGCTCTGCCGCTCGGTGCGCTGATCGCGCCGGGGATCGGCTGGTATGCAGCGATGATCGGAGTCCTGATCGGCACGCTTGCCGTCGAGCTGCTCAATACCGCCGTCGAAAAGCTCGCCGACCGCGTCACGCGCGATCACGACCCGCAGATCGGCATGGTGAAGGATTACGGATCGGCAGCGGTCTTTTGCATGCTGTGCCTGTCGGCGCTGGTGTGGACTTCGGCGCTGGCGGTTCGCTTCGACTGGTTCTGATTCATCAGCGGCCCGCGCCGCGGATTGGGGAGTGACATGTCGACCGGCCACCTCCGATGTCAATTCGACGCCAAACGCGTCCTCGGATTTGCTGCGAAGGTCGTCGCCATCGCGGTGTTCGTCTGGATGACCAATACCGGTTTCATGCAGCGAATCGACCTGCTGATCGGGCAGGGGCGATGGGTCACGCTCGTCGGTTTTGTCGGCGTGTGGGGCCTGTCGCTGATGGCGCTTCTGGTTGCCGCATTCCAGGGCAATCGCTGGCTGCGCGTCTGCTGGGCCGCCGTCATCGGTTTCACGACCGCAGTCGGCTTCGTCTATCACAAGGCGAGCGGCAGCGAGTTCGGCGTACTCGATGCGCTTTCGCTGTGGAACGCCCGTCACGAAGCGGCGCGCGCGGCCGAGTTCTACACCACGGATCTCTACTGGCTGGCCGCCGTGCTGGTGGCGGGCGTTATCGTGTTCGCCATGCCGCCGGCGCCGGCCGCCGGCCGGGCGCGGCGGTGGCTGGCGCGGCTGGCGTGGCTGCCGGCGCTGCCGGTGGTGGCGATCGCGGCGATTGTCATGGTCAAGCAGGGCGGCGGCTCCGAGGCGCTGCCGACCCAGTTCGGACCGTTGTCCGTCGGCCTGGTGATGGGCTCAAAGGTGTCCGCAAATCCGGTGCCGCGACGACGCGACGTGTCGTTGCCCTGGCACAGCCCCTTCGACAACGCAGGCGGCGGGCAGTCCGGATCGAAACCGGTCCGCCGCATCGTTCTGCTGGTCGACGAGAGCGTCCGCGCGGATTACATCGACTGGACGCCCGGCAATCCCTACACGCCACAGCTGGCACGGCTGAAGAACATGACCGCCGACTTCGGACCGGCGGCCTCTGGCGGCAATTGCAGCCACTATGCCAACGCCATCCTCCGCTTCGCTGCCAGACAGGACGGCATCGGGCGCGCGATGCTGAGCAATCCGACACTCTGGCAATACGCCAGGAAGGCCGGATTCCGCACCGTGTTCATCGATGGCCAGGCGGGCTTCAACCGCAATCCGGGAAAGCTGCAGAACTTCATGACGGCCGCCGAGGTGCGTGACATCGACACGTTCCACGCACTCGATGCGGACATCGCGCCGCCAATGCTGGACGACCACCTCACCGACATCGTCCTGCGCGAGCTGGAGACGGACAAGCCGGTGCTGATCTACGCGAACAAGAACGGTGCGCATTTTCCCTATGACCTGAGTTATCCGGAAAACGCCCGCATCTTCCGTCCGACGATGACGGAAACGGCCGATACCACGGCCAGCCGCATCCGTTCCTACCGCAATGTGATCCGCTGGTCGGTCGATCGCATCTTGCAAAGGCTGATCGAGAAGGCGCCGCTCGACGACACGGTGATCATCTATACCTCCGATCACGGCCAGGCACTGAACCCGGAGCGTTTTACCCATTGCAGCGTGGACAGGCCCGATCCGCGCGAGGGCCTGGTGCCATTGTTCGTGATCACCGGCAATGTGGCATTGCGCGCAAAACTTCAGGCGGCTGCCGACGCGAGCCGGGGTCACGGCAGCCATTTTTCCATCGCGCCAACGGTGCTGGAACTGCTCGGCTATGACCGGGCGGCGGTGACAGAGACCCACGGGCCGTCACTGCTGATGAAGAGCGCGCGGGCGGCCGAGTTCACCAGCGGCGACATTTTCGGACTCTTCTCCGAAGATCCGAACCGGCATCCGATCGACCTGCGCGTGAACTATCTCGAGCCTGCGGCCAACCCGACACCGGCAGCATACACCGCGCAGGCAGGACCTGCGCCGGCACAATAGCCGGCACAGTCATCCCTGATTTCGTGACAGCCGCCCGGCAGGCGCGACGCTAGCGCGCCCAGGGGAACAACACCGCCGGGAAATGTGCCGCATAGCGGCGCTCCGCGGGGGGCGGATGCTGCGTCGGATGCGGGCTTGAATCGTCGGTCTCCACCACCTTGCGGTAAAGGTGCCAGGTGGCGTGGCCGAGCACCGGCACCACCACGGTAAGGCCGAGGAAAAACGGCAGTGAACCAAGCAGCAGCAGGGTCGTGACGATCAGTCCCCAGGCTGCCATGGTAACGGGATTCTGCCACACGGCCCGGATCGACGTGGACAGTGCCACTGCGGCACCGACGTCGCGGTCGAGGAGCAGCGGGAACGAGATGACGCTGATCGACAGCACAAGCACGGCGAAGAGAAAGCCGATGCCGTTGCCGAAGATGATCAGGCCCCAGCCCGCAGGGGTCGTCAGGACCTCCTGAACAAACTGTCCGACCGAACGCGGCGTGGCGTAACCGAATTCGGCAATGTAGAGCGCATTGGCCACCGCGATCCACAGCACGAAAATAGCCAGCAGCAGCAGGCCGAGTGCGACGATGGCGCCAATCGACGAAGATTGTACAACGTCAAGAGCGTGGGTAGCCGACGGCGCGTGCCCCGCCTCGCGCTGCCTGCTCAGTTCGTAGAGCCCGAGCGCGGCCAGCGGGCCGACAAGTGCGAAACCGGTCGCCAGAGGGTAGAGCAAGGGAAGCACCGAATAGCCAAAGGCGAGCCGCGCCAGCAGCAGGCCGACAACCGGATAGATCACGCACAGGAACATGGCGTGCGTCGGCATGGCATAGAAATCTTCGACGCCCTGTCGAAGCGCCTCCTTGAGATCGGTGAAACCGATGCGGCGAATGATGAGTTGCGCGGGAGCCGATCCCGCACCGAGCAGAAGGTGGGAATGCGCCATGGTGGTCCCTCCTGGAGCCTTGCCCGGCTCCGGTCACCCGTGGCGCTGAAAGGTCTCGTTCGTCCTGGCCCTTGGTCACGACACGCCACGAGCCACAAACATGATAGCACAACCGTGGCTCCACCCGTGCTCACAATCGTGGGAACTTTTTGGCCAATTCCCAGCCCGAAAACAAATGGCCAGGCGCTGGCCTGGCCATCTTTCTCGCGGTATTCGCGCGCTCAGTGTGCGGCGATCGCCGCCTCCTGTTTCGGCTGCTCCATCGCAGCGACGCGGCTCTTGACCGCCTTCTGCACCTTCTCGAAGGCGCGCACCTCGATCTGACGCACCCGCTCGCGCGAGACGCCGAATTCGGCGGCGAGGTCCTCGAGCGTGATCGGATCGTCAGCCAGTCGCCGTGCCTCGAAGATGCGCCGCTCGCGCTCGTTGAGCACGTCGAGCGCCGAGACGAGCGCCTTGTGGCGATTATCCTTTTCCTCGCTCTCGGCAAGTGCTTTTTCCATGTTCCTCCGTTCGGTGACGTC
>CAZUDR010000149.1:0-1695 GCA_964618715.1 uncultured Undibacter sp.
TTGCCGAACTGGCGCTCGATCTGGCTGAGCGCGGCGGACAGGGCTTTCGACTTGTCCATGGAGGAACCTTCGACGACACGCAAAGCGGGCTGACTCATGATGTGCGCTCCTTATGGCGAGGATTCGAGCCCCCGACAACGCGGGCCTCCCCGCCTGCCGGAATCGACCGGAGGAAGGCAATGTACCCTATTTGTTCTCCGTTCGCAATATGTTCTTTTCGACCCCCTGAGTATGGCCTGAACCACATGACCGGGTTGAAATTGCTGCCTGACCGGGCTCACGAACGGCCCGCGTCAACAGGCAAGAACCGGCACCGACAGTCCGGGGGAGCACACTATGTGGAAGGACGTGTGGACGTTCGCGACAACGGGCGGGGTGCCACGGCGGTCGCTCACCGTGGCGATCATCGTCGGGTCGGTCCTGGTCCTGATCAACCAGTATGACGCCCTGTTCGGCGCGGTGCCCTTCAGCTGGCTCAAGGCGGCGCTGACCTATTGCGTCCCCTATGCCGTGTCCACCTACGGCGCGGTGACGGCGAAGCTGCACGCCAGGCGAATGGCGTCCGCAGCCTAGAGGCGTCTTGCGCGAGCCTCGCCCCGTCCGGCACCCGATACCTGCCCCCCGATGCTGACCAATCCCCTAACCGGACGCGGGCGAATTGCCCGACAGCATAAGGCTACCGCTAAGCCGGCGGGTCCTAGGCTTGCGCCGCGCCTGGGATATTGTCTGAGCCCCAGGTTCATGCAGGGAGGTCCCCGGCGTTCTGCGCCGGGGCCTCTTTCATTGGCTTTTTCCCCACAATGGCCGCGATGCCGCAGCACCCGCACCCCCGGTTCCCCGTTTAACGTTACCGATTCACCGCGTTTGCAGGCGTTGATGGCCGACTGCAGGCGGCGGCACTAGCCTTTGCGGGCTACGGGAAACGGCAGGGGGGAATGCGACAATGGCGGACCAGTGGGTAAGGCTGGGCATGGCGCTGACCATCATCGCCCTGGTCTCGATGGGTCTCTATCAGTTCAGCGCGCGCGCCGGCATGGCCGAGCCGGCAATCATCGGCATCGCGGACCGGCGCTAGTCCATCGTGCCCCGCGGGATCCGGTGCGGGGTTCGCAAGCGCCACGAACTCGGATAGTATTCGAAAAGTCGAATTTGAAACCCGTGGTACCCACGCCATGGACCGTACCGTGGCCCGCTTCAACATCGAGCACTTTCGGCGCCTGCTGGCGACCGAAACGGACGCGAAGCGGCGCGCGCTCCTGCAGAAACTGCTGGCCGAGGAACAGGCCAAGCTCACGGACGACCGGCTTGCGGAACGCCGGCGGGCGCCGAACTAGGCTCCGGAGCCGTTCGGCGCGTGGTGGTCCCAGGCGCGCCAGTGCGTGGGGTGAACATCGAGCCGCTCCCGGGTCGAGGCATTCATACAGCCGCCAAGTATCCGCCGGCAGGGAAACACCAACGCGTGCGGCCCCTCGCCGTCAATCACGGCCAGTTCCAGATCCCGGTCGAACGGCGCGGTCGAGATTTCCCACCACATGGGGAAATTTTGAGCGCCGGTCGATACCCGACATTGAGATAAATCAGAACCAAACCGGAAATTTGGCCCGCCCGCAGGCGTTGGGTTGATCTGGATCAATCCGGGCCACCCGCCAACGGCCAATGTCAGCAAAATGACACAAACGAGTCCGCCTCCCGTCC
>CAZUDR010000149.1:1705-7845 GCA_964618715.1 uncultured Undibacter sp.
CCATTGCCCGCTCTGCGGCATCGCCATGCAGGCGGCGAAGTCGCGGGAGGACCTTCCACACTTCGATACCTTCCACTGCCTGTCCTGCCAGACCACCATCGTGCAGACGCGGCCGCCACCCCGTCCGCGGTAACCGTCCCCCGCACATTTTGTCACGCCCGAAGGGAACCGATCGGCCGGTCAGCCGTTAGGGTCGCGCCCAAGGATCATCCTTGCTGGGCGGCAACCTGCCTTCGGGGGTCTTTATGAAATCAGCAATCGTCAAGCGATCAGTCGTCATCGACGGCCACAAGACCAGCGTGAGCCTGGAAGAGCCATTCTGGACTCTGGTGCGCGAAATCGCCGAGACCGAGCGGCTTGGGGTATCGGGCCTGCTGCGCCGCATCGACCGGCAGCGCAACCAGGCCAATTTATCCTCTGCCATTCGTGTCTACGTGCTGTCGGCGGTACGTGCGCGCTCCGCGGCCGGCGAAGAGCATCCCGAACGGCCGCCCAACGGCGGCGGCCGGCCGACGACACCCGACCTGCGCGCAGTGTAGGACGGGAGACGGGCGCGCCTGCGGCCGGAAACGGGCGCGCCTGACCAGCCTAGTGAGATGCACGCGCCGCCGCGCCGGCGGTGTCGCGGGAAATACAGATCCACAGCCCGCCCTGGCGTGCCGACTGCACGCGCACGTGCAGCACGCGCTGCGGATCATCAAAGTCGCCCTGCATGTCGAAAGCGAGATCGACCTCGCCGTCCGCCATCGCGCGCCCGATGCGGCCGCGGAAGTCGTCGCCGCCCATGCAATTGCTCACCGCGAACAGGTTCTGGCCGAGCGGCACCTTGCCGTAGCCGGACTGCTGCGCCTCGGTCTGGCTGTAGAACAGCACGTTGCCCGCGCGATCGAGCAGGATGACGCCGAACGGCAGCCGGTCCAGCTCGAACTGGCTGAGCTGTTCGATGTGCACGGCGAGGTCGGGCGCCGCGAAATCGACAGGTGCTTGCATCGTGTTCCGCCCCCATATGAACCGTCCGCCGCCGCCGCGCGTTCCGGCAACCGCAGGACCGATGCTGCACGGGATTCGCCACGCCGCAAGCGCGACACGATCCGGTGCCCGGCCCTGTGATTCGGCAGTGCGTGCCTGTTGTCGCGTCGGAATTTGCGCGCAAACATGGGCGCGGCGCTGCAACCGCGCACAACCCGGCACGAACGATTCGGCCGCGTCCGCCGCGGTTGGCGTGTTACGCCGCCTTGGTGATCGCGCCGGCGAGATTGTCGACGATCACCGGCGTGTCGAACCAGGTGATCTCCGGCGCCGAGCCGTAGAGCTCCTCGACCCGCGCGCGCCAGGTGCCGTCATAGACGGCCTCGCCGGCCGAGCGTGTCTCCCACAGATAGACCCCGCCGGCACGCCGGCCGTCCTCGGACAGGAGGTAATATTTGCGGATCAGCCCCGGCAGGTTCCTGTATTTCGGCGCGGTCGCCTCGAAGCGCTGCGCGGCCTCCTCGACGTCCATCGGCGCGGGCAACCGGAACTGGACGATGGCGGTGTGCATGGCGTCCCTCCTCGCGTGAGCACGTGTATGAAATTTTTGTTCTCGCCTTAATTGTTGTCGGTTCTAGCATAAACTAGGATCGACGTCTGCGGTGGCGTAGCGCCCGCGTACCCGGAATTGTTTTGCAGACTCTGGGGGACAGAAATGCGCTTCGGTTTTCGGCTTGCCGGTGTCTGTCTGGCGGCCTGCGGCGTCGCGACGCTGATCGCGGTGCCAGGCCTTTCGCTCACGCGCGCCTACGCGCAGGACAGTGACAGCGACATCCGTCGCGCCTGCCTGCGCATCCTCGCGCAGGGACTGCGGCCGCTGGCCGACGAGCGCACCCGGCGTTTCGAGGGCAAGGTTGCGGCGCCGGTGGCGCTCTGCCGTGGCGGTCAGGCCGCGCTCGCCGGGCGCGACACCCCGTGGGTGGACTGGTCGAAATACTGGGCGACCGGCGATGCGTCGTCGAAATCCGACAAGCTCGACGACACGCGGCTGCCGGTGCCGCCGCTGCTGAGGCATCTGGTCGACCGCAACAAGCGGGGCATCGATGGCGCGCTGATGGATCTCGAATACCAGCGCATGGAGCTGATCAGGTTCAACCTGTTCGACAACAGGACCTGGCAGCACTACGTGACCGGCCGCGGGAGCACCGCCGGACCGCTGCTCAGGGTCTGGGAGGAAATGCGCCTGCCGCCGGACCACCCCAACATCGCCGACATGGAGATCGGCGCCGGCGGCGACCAGCAGTGCAAGGCATCGCTGGTCCGCTACCGCACGCTCACCGGCATCTGCAACGACATCCGCAACCCGGCGATGGGATCGACCGGGCAACTGTTCGGCCGCAACGCGCAGTTCGAGGCGACCTATCCCGCGCTCGGCCTCGACGAGCTCGCGCGCAACCGGCACGGCGACCGGCTCGGCCTGCTTAAACCCGATCCGCAGGTGATCAGCCGCCGCCTGTTCACCCGCGACCAGAGCACGACGCCGGACTGCAACAAGGGCCACGGCACGCCGGGCACCGGCAGCGACTGCGCCTACAAGAAGGCGCCGTTCTTCAACGTGCTCGCCGCCTGGTGGATCCAGTTCATGACCCATGACTGGTTCTCGCACATGAACGAGGCGCGCAACGACCGCTCGAACATCATGAGCAGCCTCGGCTGCGCCCGCGAGCGGGTGAACAATGTCGAGCAGCCGGTCAGCGCGGCGCGCGCCGCCGAACTCGGCTGCCGGCCCGGCGACAGGATGGAGGCGGCGCTGATCGCCGAGCGCGGCGCGCCGGAGACCTTCACCCATGGCGGCCGCAGCCACATGCAGCGCTCGCCCGGCACCTCGCGCAATTTCAACACCGCCTGGTGGGATGCCTCGCAGATCTACGGCTACGACGCGAATTCGCGCGGGCGCATGCGGCGCGATCCGGACGATGCGGCCAGGCTGCAGCTGGTCGCCGCGCATACCGGCACCGTAGGCGATGCCCAGGGCTACCTGCCCGAATTCCGCCAGGCCTGCGCCCCCGGCGCGCCGGCGGCGGACTGCGATCCGATCCAGCCCGAATGGGCGGGACAGGAAGCGGTCGCCTTTCCCGACAACTGGTCGATCGGCCTGTCCTTCCTGCACACCGTGTTCGTGCGCGAGCACAACCTGATCGTCGACGGGTTCCGCAAGGTGGCGCGGCAGTTTCCCGACGTCGACTGCGGCCTGCGCGATCCCGCCAACCCGGCGCAACCGGTCACCTACAGCCAGGTGACCAACGAGCAGCTGTTCGAGATCGCGCGGCTGATCGTTGCTGCCGAGATCGCCAAGATCCACACCATCGAGTGGACGACGCAACTCCTTTACGACGAGCCGCTCTATCTCGGCATGAACTCCAACTGGTCCGGCCTGTTCGACGACAAGCCGTTCGTGTCAGAGGTGACCCGCCGCATCGTGCGCAAGCTGGCCGATTCAGACACTCCGAAACTGGCCAACCAGTTCTTCTCCGCCTTCGCCGCCGGTCCCGGCATCGTCGGCGGCGGCAGCGACCGCCCCTTCCCCGCCGGCATCAACGAGGGGCCCAACCATTTCGGCTCGCCGTTCAACTTCCCCGAGGAGTTCATCTCGGTCTACCGGCTGCACCCGCTGGTGCCGGACATGATCGAGTACCGCGAGCTGGCCAGTCCCAACGCCATCGCCAGACACGTGCCGGTGATCGACACCTTCCGCGGCGCCTCGACCGCCGCAATGCGCGAGGGCGGCCTGTCCAACTGGGCGCTGTCGTTCGGGCGCCAGCGGCTCGGCCTGCTGGAACTGAACAACCACCCTCAGTTCCTGCAGAACCTCGACCTGCGCCCGCGGCTCGACACCACCATCGACGTCGCCGCGCTCGACATCATCCGCGACCGCGAGCACGGCGTGCCGCGCTTCAACGAGTTCCGCCGCCAGATCGGCCTGCGCCAGCTGACCAGCTTCGACGACTTCATCGACCGCAGCCTGCCGGCCGGTTCAGACAGGGCGCAGGAGCAGCGCGCGCTCGCCAAAACCCTGCGCGAGGTCTACGGCCAGCACACATGCGACGCCTCGAAGATCATCACCACCGCGCAGCACGACCCCGACGGCAATCCGATCAACGACTGCCTCGGCCATCCCGACGGCAGCATGGTGGACAATGTCGAGGACATCGACATCGTGGTCGGTTTCCTCGGCGAGCCGGTACGCCCGCACGGCTACGCCATCTCGGAGACCCAGTTTCACATCTTCATCATCAACGCGTCGCGCCGGCTGTTCAGCGACCGCTTCTTCACCTCGAGCTTCCGCCCCGAGTTCTACACCCAGTTCGGCATCGACTGGGTGATGAACAACGGCCCGGACGGCCCGGTGATGGAACGGGGCACGCCCAACGGGCACGCGCAGGAGGTGCTGCCGTTCAAGCGCGTCTTGCTGCGCACCATGCCGGAGCTCGCCGGCGAGCTGTCGCAAGTGGTCAACACGTTCGATCCGTGGGCGCGCGACCGCGGCGAATACTATTCGCTGCAGTGGAAGGCGCGCCCGGACGCGGCGTCGGACCCGGCGTTTCAGTAACGTCGTCACGCCCGCCGATGACAGAGGCGCCATCGCCGGCAAGTTCAGTCGCGCTCAAGCCTGTCCCCTCATCCCGAGGAGCCGCGCGCAGCGTGCCCAGGCTTCATCCCTCATCCTGAGGAGCCCGCCGGAGCGTCAGCGACGGCGGGCGTCTCGAAAGATGAGGCCCCCAGCATCGGCGCAACGGGCCATCCCCATCCTTCGAGACGCGCCTGACGGCGCTCCTCGGGACGAGGATGGAACAGGCGCGCCAGCACGGGTCCAGGCCCGTAGACGCGTTGCCGCCGCCGGTTTCACGGACTGGCGTGGTTGATGAACTTCTCCGGCGGCGGCTCGCCCCATTGCGAGACCAGCGCCTCCTCGACCGGCACCAGATTGGAGCCGTTCTTCAGGTTGAGGCGGTCGCTGTCGGCCCAGTGCTCGTGCACGCGCCGCCACGGATCGGCCCAGTAGTCGTAGACCTGGCTGCCGAGCACGTGCCGGCCGAGGCCCCACATGTGCTCGTAGTCGAACTGCTTGAGGTAGTGGTGGCCCATCGCCACGTCGTCGATGTCCAGCACCTCGAAGGAGAGATGGTTGAGCCCGGTCTTCTCGTGGCGCAGGCAGAAGAACACGTGGTGATCGACATAGTCGTCGCCGCGGTCGAGGCGGTTGAAGGAGCCGATCAGGTTCTTCTTGTTCTCGGCATAGACGTCGTCGGAGCAGATGAAGCCGAGCGTGTCGCGGAACCAGGCGATGGTCTCGTCGAATTTCGGCGTGTTGAGCACGCCATGACCGATGCGCTTGACGTGTGAGGGCCCCTTGGGCAGCCGCATGAGTTCGCCGGCGCGCGCCAGCGGGTGTTCGCCCGAGTTCAGCTTCTGCCGCGGCGGGATCTTGATCGGCTCCACCGCCTCGATGCCGTGCACCACCTCGATCTGGTAGCCGTTGGGATCGGTCAGCCGCACGCGCTTGCCCCCGCCGGGCTCGTCGAGGGTCTCGATGCCGGTGGCGCCCGGCGCCCTGGCGATCGTCCTGAGATCGTCCTCGCTCGCCGCGTAATAGGCAAAGCCGACGAACTTCGGGTCGCCCTTCTCGGTGACGTGGATGTGGTGGAACGGATCGGTGCCGCGCATGTAGAGCGCGGTCGGCGTCCGCGCGACGCGGATCAGGCCGAAACGGGTGAGGAACTCCTCCTGCCTGTCGAGATCGGGCGAGCGCAGCCGCCCGTAGGCCATGTCGGTTGCCTTGATCCAGGACATCGCATTCCTCCCTGCCGGTTCCGCGCGGGTTGACCCCGCTTGTCGCTGGCCGGGGCGATGCTAACGCGATCCGGGGGCGCGGCGAAAGTCTTGCGGACGTGCCCTATCAATATTGGCGCGCGGTGCCCTCACCTCTCCCCGCTGCGCGGGGAGAGGGACAAGCCGCAAGCGACTTGCTCTAACTCGTCATGGCCGGGCTTGTCCCGGCCATCCCGCTTGGGGACGCAGTGCCTACCTGATCGGGATCACCGGGACTCGGCGCTTGCGCGCCGGCCCGGTGATGACAGCAAGGGGAGCGGGGAGCGATTTCAGCCCAGGTT
>CAZUDR010000150.1:0-7844 GCA_964618715.1 uncultured Undibacter sp.
TTCTGCGCAATATCCTGGATGACGGTGAAGGTCGTCACCACCCTGAACGGCTTGCGCGACGACTGGGCGTCCGCGGGCGCCGAAACAACGAGCCCGAGCAGGATGGCAGCCAGCAGCCCGGCGACCACTCCCCTGCATGTCCAGTTCATCTTCATCTCCCTGACATATCGCACTTTTTCACCACCACGTTGCGCTGACGGTCACGTAGCAAGATAGCTATTTGCGAATAATTTGCAATTGCAATCCAAACTGGAACTTGTCCGATTTCTTGTAGTTAATGCAGGCTTGTGACCCGCGGTCGGGGGGCCACCTGTCGTAAACAAGCCAACGTCAAGGCCGCCGTTTTGCCGAAGGCGGCGCAAGAACCATGCTGCCGCGCGCAGGCCGGGGTGTCAGGCCGGCGCGGATCACGAAGGGGGGCGCCAGGGAATGACAAGGATGCGCGCCCACTTCTCCCGCGCAATCGCGGGCGGCGGACTGACCGTGGCTCTGGCGGTTCCCGCGCTGGCCGCGGGCGACACCGGGCAAGGCGCCTCCGAGGTCGTCTTCATTGCGCAGATCCTGACGTTGATGGTGGTGGGCCGCCTGCTCGGCGAGGCCATGCTGCACATCGGCCAGCCGGCGGTCATGGGCCAATTGATTGCCGGACTGCTGCTCGGGCCTTCCCTCTTCGGCCTGCTGCTGCCCGATCTGCAGCACGCGCTGTTTCCCAAGAACGCCGAACAGAAGGCGATGATCGACGCCATCTCGCAATTCGGCATCCTGCTCCTGCTGCTGCTCACCGGCATGGAGACCGACCTCAAGCTGGTCCGCCACACCGGCCGCGCCTCGGTCTATGCCTCGCTCATGGGCATCGTCGTGCCCTTCGGCTGCGGCGTTGCGCTCGGCGAAATGCTGCCCGACTCCATGCTGCCCGATCCGGACAAGCGGCTGATCACCTCGCTGTTCCTCGGCACCGCGCTGTCGATTGCTTCGGTCAAGATCGTGGCGATGGTCGTGCGGGAAATGAACTTCATGCGACGCGTCGTCGGCCAGGTCATCATTGCCTCAGCCATTATCGACGACACCGTCGGCTGGATCATCGTATCGATCATCTTCAGCCTCGCCCTGCATGGGGCCATTGAAACCGGCGCGGTGCTGCAGAGCGTGATCGGCACCATCGTCTTCATGGTCGCCAGCCTGACTATCGGGCGCCGTGTCGTTTTTTTCATCATCCGATGGGTCAACGACAATTTCATGAGCGAGTTTGCGGTCATCACCGCCATCCTCGTCATCATGGGCGCGATGGCGCTGACCACCCATTTCATCGGCGTGCACTCGGTGCTGGGCGCCTTCGTCGCCGGCATCCTGGTCGGTGAATCGCCCATCCTCAGCCGCCATATCGACGAGCAATTGCGCGGGCTCATCACGGCCTTCTTCGCGCCCGTGTTCTTCGGCATTGCCGGCCTCAGCGCGGATCTGAGCATCCTCGCGGATCCCAACATGCTGATGCTGACCGCCGGTCTCATTCTCATCGCCAGCGTCGGCAAGTTCGGCGGCGCCTTCATCGGTGCAGAACTCGGCGGACTGACCCGCCGCGAGGGCTTTGCCCTCGCTTGCGGCATGAACGCCCGCGGCTCGACCGAGGTGATCATCGCCACCGTTGGCCTGTCCATGGGCGCGCTCACCCAGAACCTCTTCACCATGATCGTTGCCATGGCGGTCATCACCACCATGGCCATGCCGCCGACGCTGCGCTGGGCGCTCTCGCGCATACCGATGCGCAAGGACGAGAAGCAGCGGCTCGAAAGGGAGGAGATGGAGGCAAAGGGCTTCGTGCCCAACCTGGAGCGGCTGCTGCTGGCGGTCGACGAAGGCGCCAACGGCAAGTTCGCCGCCCGCATCGGCGGCATTATCGCCGGGAGCCGCGGCATGCCGACCACGGTGATGCACATCAGGACTGACAGAAAGAGGAGCAAGGCTGCCGAACAGGCGGCCCGGGAGCAGGCCAAGGAAACAGGCCTGACCTTGCAGGAGGTGGCCGAGCACGTGGCGGATCCAGACGAGAAGCAGGAGAAGTCCGACCGCCGGATCGACGTCACCACGATGGTGGAAAAGGGACCGAAAACAGAGTCGATCGAGAAGGAGGCGGGGAAAGGCTACGATCTCCTCATCATCGGCCTGGAGAAAATGGTGGCCCGCAAGCACGAATTCCATGCCGACGTGACGGCTATCGCCGCCGGCTTCGAGGGCCCTCTCGCGGTGTCGGATGCCCGCGACGTCCATCTCAAGCAGCCCATCGACGGGAAACTCAGCATTCTTGCGCCCGTCAACGGTACGCAGCCTTCGCGCCGCGCGGCGGAGATCGCCATCGTGCTTGCCAAGGCCACAAATGCGCCCCTCACCGCGCTCTACGTGGCACCGGCCGGCAAGAAGTCGACGAGCTCGCGGCAGTACGAGGAAGCGATCCTCAAGGATATTGTCCAACTGGCGGACAGCTATGACCTGACCATCCGCACGGAAGTGCGCGTGGACGTGGCCGCCGACGAGGCAATCGTGAAGGAAGCCACCCGCCGCCGGCACAATCTCGTGGTTCTGGGCGTCGGGCGCCGGCCGGGCGACCACCTGTTCCTCGGCGACACGGCTGCTGCGCTGCTTGCCAAATCGGAGAAGTCACTGCTGTTTGTCGCGAGCTGAGGGCGCCTGACAACTGCCTTGAGCGCCAACCGCGCCGGGGCACGTCGCAGGCTGCTGCCAGCCAAATGAGGGGGGCGCGGGTTGGGGGAATTCAAACGGCTCGTCGTGGTGACGGGAGATCACCAAACGGCTGACAGCACGAAGCTCGGCGGTGCGTGGGGCCCTCAGGACCTCGAGACGCATCGCCAAATGGCCGAGGCGCTCGACAGTCTTGGCCGCTTTGAGGTCAGCGTCATCGAGGACCACAGGCATCTGTTCGACAAGATCCTGCACCTGCGGCCTGACCTTGTGGTGAATTTCTGTGACACGGGCGTCTTCAACCAGCCGACCCGCGAACTGCATCTGCCGGCGTGGCTCGAACTCCAGAACATCCCCTATACCGGGGCAACGCCGCAGGCCATGGTGGTGTGCTTCGACAAGCAGATCGTGCGCCTGGTGGCCGAAGACCTGGGCGTAGAGGTCCCGCGCGAGATCTATCTTCCGCCCGGCGCCCGGGCGGACCGGCTTCCGGACATCTACCCGGCGCTGCTGAAACCAAACCAGGCCGACGGCAGTGTCGGTATCACCAAGGATGCGGTGGTGCGCGACGCCGACGAGGCGAGAGGCTATCTTGACTTTCTGGGACGAGAACTGCCCGGGCGCGACGTGCTGTGGCAGGAATATCTGCCGGGCCCCGAATACGGCCTCGGCCTGATCGGAAATCCGCAATCGGGCATTACCGCCCTCCCCCCGCTGGAAGTCGATTTTTCAAAACTCCCGTCCGGCCTCAACCCGATCCTGCCGTTTGAGTCCAAGGTCGACCCGAAGTCGCCCTACTGGACGGAGATAAGTTTTCGTGCGGCACGGCTGGATCCCGTGGTCGCAAAGCAGCTCAGCACATGGAGCGAGATTCTGTTCCGGCGCTTCGGCCTGCGGGACTACGGCCGCTTTGATTTCCGGGTCGCGCATGACGAACGACCGAAGCTGATGGAAGTCAATCCGAACCCGGCCTGGGCCAGCGACGGAAAGCTCGCCTTCATGGCGAGTTTCGCAAAGATCGACTACGCGCGGATGCTCGAAATGGTGATCGACGCCGCCATCGCGCGCATAACTGCCGGGCGGGCAGCGACCTAGAGCAGCTTGCGCGGAATAGACAGCACCCACTCGCGCGAGGCAAAGCGCTCGGTGCCCTCGAACGCCTGCAGGTCACCGGAAAACCGGAATGCCTCGGACGTGGCAGTCAGACGGGTACGGCTCTCGAGGCGGATCGACCAGTCGCCGCGCGTCAGCGTCGCGCTCTGGTTCAGTTCGGTCGCCGCCGACAAGGCATCTTCCTCCTGGATGCGGTAACGCTTGGTGAGCGTATATCCGATATCGAGGCCGATTTCCTCGATGCGGGCAAGAGCCGCCCCGCCGAGTTCGCCGCCGTCGCCGCGCAGCGTGTAAACCATTTCGTTGGTGGTGAGATCGATTTCGATCGTCCGCCGCATCGGCAGGTGGCGAAGCTTCTTGTGCGACGAACCGGGCGCGGCAACCGGCGGCTCGAACGGTTTCAGGTCTTCGTCCTCACTGCGCGGCGGCCGCACCGGAAGCTGCAGGACACCGGTGCCGGTTTCTACTGTGAGAATCGCCGGTGCCGGGGCCGGCCAGATCATGGGCCAGTATCCTGTCGACAGGCCCAGCCGGAGGCGGTGTCCCGCCGGCAATGAACACGCGAGATCATCGAGGCGTAGCGTGACGGCGTACCATTCCCCGGGTTGCAGCGCTTCCGGAGCCTGGCGGCTGTTGCGGTGACAGAGGTTGAGAATGCCGTAGGAAATCCGCGACGAGGCGCCGTCGGGCCCGACGGCACAGAGCCGCGCCACCAGAAACGCGACTGGCCGGTCGGACTTTACCCGCAGCTTGAGCACCGGCGCCCCGAACAGCTCCAGCGGCTTGACGAGCGCCTCGGTGTCAAACACCAGCGATCCGCCGTCGTCGGGCCGCTGGTCTCTCGGCGCCTCCCCGTCCGCACCAAAGCCGCACCACTCGCCGCCACGCACACCGATGGTCTGCGGCGAACTGAAGCTCGCCTCGGCGGCCTCGTCCGGTTCCGGCGAAAGCCCGCGCCAGTCGAGGTAGAACGACCGCGGCTTGATGCGCGGGCTCGGCCAGTTTTCTTCCGCAATCCAGCGGCCCGGCCGCTCGTCATACTGCGGCTGGGGCGGCACGCTGTCCTGCATCCAGGCGCGCATCATCGGCTCGTCCATGATCCCGGTATCGATGCCCTTGAGCCAGTGATCCCACCACCGCACAGCCTCCTGCAGATAGCCGATGGATGGTCCGGGTCGTGAATCATGCGGGAACGTATGAGCCCAGGGGCCAATCAATCCCTTGCGCGGCACCTTCAGGTTGGCGAGCAGGCGGGAGACCGCGTTGGTGTACCCGTCAGCCCACCCGCCGATGGCATAGACCGGGCATTTGATGTCTTCGTAGCGCTCGCATACCGACCCATGCTGCCAATACTCGTCGTACCAGGGATGGTGCATCCACAGCGCCGGAAAGGGCTCCAGGGCGTCGATCCGCTCCCTCCACATCTTGCGCCAACGCGTGCCGACGATCTCGGGATCGGGCGGCAATGCATTGTACAGCGACAGAATGGAGCCCCATTGCATGTTCTCGTTGAGCAGGCAGCCGCCCTTGTAGTGCGCGTCGTCGGCGTAGCGATCGTCTGAGGCGCACAGGCTGATGATGGCCTTCAGCGCCGGCGGATTGAGTGCGGCCACCTGCAGGGCATTGAATCCGCCCCACGAGATGCCCGTCATGCCGACCGCGCCCGAGCACCAGGGTTGCCTGCTCAGCCAGTCAATAATGGCCAACGCGTCGTCGTGTTCGACTGCCGAGTATTCGTCATGCAACACACCATCGGAGTCTCCGCTGCCTCGCACATCAACACGAACGCAGACGTACCCGTGCAACGCAAAAAACCGGTGCATCGGTTCGTCGCGCGAGCGCATGAAGTCACGCTTGCGATAGGGAATGAATTCGAGGATCGCCGGGACCGGATTGCGTTCGGCGTCTTTCGGTTTCCACATCCGCGCCGCCAGCCGCGCACCGTCGGGCATCGTGATCCAGATGTTTTCGATTTCCTCGATGAAGGACAGATCGGAGAGATCGACAAACGCGCTCACGGCCTTGTCTCGGATCCCTTGCCCGCCACCGCCTTGTTCCGGCGGCGCGGCTGGTAGAGCTGTTGCGTGGACCAGAAATTCAGTGCAAGCCGCTCACGCGCGCGAATGCCGGTTTCAAGATCCCAGGTATTCACGATGGCGAGACGAAATCCTCCCGGCGGCATTGAATGCCATGAAGGCGGCCTGTCCTGGTGGAACGTGACCTGCACGCTGGTGACCTGGGGCATGGCCTTGATCTCCTCGATGAGATCTGCCGGCGGGTGTGTGAATTTTACGCCATTCGCACCGAACAGCACGACGCTGTAGCCGGTCCGCCGGGTACTGTCATCGTAGCGCCACTCACCGTCGCGATAGAGGTCGATCAGCGCCTCGACCCAGGGTCGGCCACCGTAGAGATCGGGCCACTGGTCGGAGAACCGCAGGTGAACCTCGATGATCCTGGTGCCGATTGTTTCAAGGTTCAGCATGCCGGTGTAGCCGGCAAGATTTTTCTCGATCCATTCGCCACAGTAGCGCTCGATTTCGGGGCGGTCCTCCGCGAGCACGATCCAGTAATCGAACATGCCGCCTTCCAGCGGCATACCGATGCTGTGGCGCCACCAGCGTACCTTGCCGTCGACAACGGCGGCATCCGACGATACGTGCTCGCCGGTCAGGCGCGGCATCCAGATGTGGCCCGGGCGCTGAAAGGCCTTGTATTCATCGCGGGTGCGCATGATCCGGCTGCCGGCGCCCATGCCGCGCATGTTGAAGATCGGCTTGGAGAAGACCGGGAATGACGGCGGCTCGAGTCCGTGCGGGCCGCAATTAAAACCCTGACGTTCGGCGATCTCCAGCTTGTTGTAGACCCACTTGTACTTCGGGAACCAGGCCCAGGCATCACCGTCCTCGGTCGGCACGCGCACGTCGTCGGGACAGGGGACTCCCTCGAAATATTGCATCCGCCACGGATCGGCCTCGCAAATCGGCATCAACAACCTCAGTTGTGAGTTGAAGATCGAGACTAGATGACAGCCGTGTTGCTGGATAGTGGCCGGCCGAAGAGCAGAGGCGCGCGACCCGGCGCGCCTGGTCTCACTCCTCCTCGCCGTTGGTTTTGCCTCCGCTGGGCAGCGCCTTGAAGCGATTGCTCTTGGGGAAGCCCTTGGGCGCGATGCGGCCGGCGTCGGCGCGGTTGCCGCGCCAGTCCTTCAGCTCCTTCATCGGCAGCGTGAAACTGCGGCCGGCGCCGGTGACCCATGTCATGCCGTCATCGGCCTTGAACGTCGTCACGTCCGCAAGACCCTTCTCGCGGTAGCGCTGCAGGCGCACCCCGCGCCCGCGGTTCATCTCCGGCACCTGGTCGAGCGGGAAGATGACCATCTTGCGGTTCTGCCCGATGGCCGCTGCCAGCTCACCCTCGACAATGGTCAATCCCGCAGCCCTGTCAGGTGCCTTGAGATTGAGCACCTGCCGACCCTTGCGGGTGGTGCCGAGCACCTCGTCCTCCGGCACCACGAAGCCGTTGCCGGCATGGCTGGCGACAAGGAACTTGCGGCCACCCTCATAGGCAAGCGCGGCCACCACTTCGGCGTTCTGCTCGAGATCGATGAACAGGCGCAGCGGCTCTCCGTGGCCGCGGCCGCCGGGCAACTTGCCGGCCTCCAGTGTGTAGAAGCGGCCGTTGCCGCCGAAGATGAGTACCTTGGCAGTGGTCTCGGTCGGGAAGGCAAACTTCAGCTTGTCGCCGGCCTTGAAAGAGACACCGGACAGGTCGCTGACATGACCGCGCAAGGCGCGGATCCAGCCCTTGTCCGACACCACGACGGTGATCGGCTCGCGCACCTGCATGGCTTCTTCGATCGCCGCCTCGTCGTGCTCGGGTGCCTGCTCGAAACGGGTGCGGCGGCGGCCCAGATCGGTCTTCTGGCCGAAAGTGTTTTTCAGCTCCTTGATCTGGCCGGCGATGGTCTTCCATTGCTTGTCGGTGGAGCCGATCAGCGATTTCAGCTGCTTGAGCTCCTCGCGCAGCGCCTTGTC
>CAZUDR010000151.1:0-5671 GCA_964618715.1 uncultured Undibacter sp.
GGTCTTCGGCACGATCAAGCCGGCGGTCGCGGGGATCAGGGACATCGGCTGGCGCGAGGGCATCATCTTCGCGCCGCTGGTGGCGCTCACCATCCTGTTCGGCGTCGTGCCCAAGCCGGTGCTCGACATGTCGGCGGCGTCGGTCGCCCAGCTGCTCGACCGCTACAACCGCGCGGTCGCCATCGTGAAAGCAGCCGAGGTTGCGCCCGAGGCGCCCGCAAAGGATATCCGCACCGTGAGCGTCACCCGATGACCTACGACATCACCCTTCAGACGCTCGTTCCGGCATTGCCGGAGATCGTGCTGGCGCTTGGCGCCATGGCGATGCTGATGCTCGGGGTCGGGCTTGGCGAGCGCACCAGCAGCGTCATCAACGGCCTTTGCATCGGCGTGCTGGGGCTGGTCTTCCTGTTCCTCATCTCGCTCCCGGCGGGGCGCCACGAGCTCTTTGGCGGCAGTTTCGTGGTCGACGATTATGCCCGTTTTCTCAAGGTGTTGGTGCTGATCGGCGCAGCCGGCGCGCTGCTCCTGTCGCTCGATTATCTGACGCTGGTCAACCAGCAGAAGTTCGAATACGGCGCCCTGTTCCTGCTCTCCACGCTCGGCATGATGATGCTGATCTCGGCGAACGATCTGATCGCCGCCTATCTCGGCCTCGAACTGATGAGCCTGGCGCTTTATGTGGTCGCCGCCTTCGACAGAAGCAGCGCGCGGTCGACCGAGGCCGGCGTGAAATACTTCGTCCTCGGCGCGCTGTCCTCCGGCATGCTGCTCTACGGCGCGTCGCTGATCTACGGCTTCACCGGCACCGTCAGCTTCACCGGCATCGCCAGGGCGACGGGGGAGGAGGCGAGCATCGGTCTCGTGTTCGGGCTGGTGTTCCTGTTCGTCGGCTTCTGCTTCAAGATTTCGGCGGTTCCGTTCCACATGTGGACGCCCGACGTTTACGAGGGCGCGCCCACGCCGGTCACCGCCTTCTTTGCCGGCGCACCGAAAGTGGCGGCCATCGCCGTGTTCGTGCGCGCCACCGTCGTTGCCTTCCCCGGCATTACACAGGAGTGGCAGCAGATCGTCGTCTTCGTCTCCATCGCCTCGATGGCGCTGGGTGCCTTCGCCGCTATCGGGCAGCGCAATATCAAACGGCTGATGGCCTATTCCTCGATCGGCCACATGGGCTACGCGCTGGTGGGACTGGCGGCCGGGACCGCCGAGGGCGTGCAGGGCGTACTCGTCTACATGTCGATTTACGTGGCGATGACGCTGGGGACCTTCGCCGTGATCCTGTCGATGCGCCGCGACGGCCAGCCGGTCGAGACCATCGCCGACCTTGCCGGCATGTCGCGGACCCATCCGACCACGGCGTTTTTCCTGGCGATGCTTTTGTTCTCGCTGGCGGGCATTCCTCCGCTGGCCGGCTTCTTCGCCAAGTTCTACGTCTTCCTCGCCGCCATCGAGGCGGGGCTTTATCTGCTCGCGGTGATCGGCGTCATCACCAGCGTGGTCGGCGCCTACTATTACCTCGCCATCGTCAAGACGATGTACTTCGACGCGCCGGCACCGGCCTTCGAGCCGATGGCGGGATCGCTGCGCTTTGTGCTCGCGGTGGCGGGACTGATCAACATCCTGTTCTTCGCCTATCCGGCGCCGCTGCTGGGCGCGGCGACGGCCGCGGCGAAGTCCCTTTTCTGAATGAACCGCGACGCCACGGGCCTGGCGGGGGCCCGGACCAGGACCTACGGCACGCTCGGCTCGACCAATGCCGAGGCGCTGGCGCTTGCGCGTGCCGGCGAGCAGGGCCCGTTGTGGATCACCGCGCGCAGCCAGAGCGCGGGGCGCGGCCGCCGCGGCAGCGCCTGGGTTTCGCCGCCGGGCAACCTCTACGCCACCCTGCTGCTCAACGCCCCGGCGCCGCCGGCGCAGGCGCCGCAGCTGTGCTTCGTCGCGGCGCTGGCGCTGCATGATGCCGTCAGCGGGCTTGCGCCTGCGCTGGCGCCGCAATTGTCGCTGAAATGGCCGAACGATCTGCTGCTGGACGAGGCCAAGCTCGGCGGCATCCTGATCGAGAGCGAGAACACGCCGGTCCTTGCCGTCGCTGTCGGCATTGGGGCCAATTGCGTGAGCCATCCGTCCGGGACGCCGTTTCCGGCGATCGACCTGGCTACGGCCGGGGCAGAGGTGACGCCGGAGCAGCTGTTCGCCGCCCTGGCGGCAGCGATGCAGCGACGCCTCGCGCAGTGGCAGGCGGGGCAGGGCTTCGGCACCATCCGCGCTGACTGGCTCGCCCGCGCCGCCGGGCTGGGTGACCCCATCCAGGTTCGTTTGCCGGAACGGGAAATCAGCGGCCGCTTCGATGGACTCGACGATGCCGGGCGCCTTCTGGTCGCGGAGGAGAGCGGGACGACCGCCGTCACGGCCGGCGAAGTGTTCGGCTTCGGCGGGGCCCTGTGATGGCGCAGGCCCGGCAGGAACTGGTGTTCGCGCCGCTCGGTGGCGTCGGCGAGATCGGCATGAACCTGTCGCTTTACGGCTTCGGCCCGGAGCGGCGGCGGCAATGGATGGCGGTCGATCTCGGCGTCTCCTTTGCGGCGGAGGAACACCTGCCCGGCATCGATCTCATCCTGCCCGACATCCGCTATCTGGAGGAGGAACGTCGCAATCTCGCCGGCATCGTGCTCACGCATGCGCATGAGGACCATTTCGGCGCACTTCTCGACCTGTGGCCGCGGCTGAAGGTGCCGGTCTATGCCACCCCGTTTTCCGCCGCGCTGCTCAAGGCGAAATGCGAGGGCGAGCCGGGCGCGCCGCAGATCCCGGTGACCGTCGTGCCGCTCGGCGGCCGCTTCGAGGTCGGGCCCTTCGACGTCGAACTGGTCACCATGACCCATTCGATCCCGGAATCGAATGCGCTGATCATCCGCACGCCGCTCGGCACGCTGCTGCATACCGGTGACTGGAAACTCGATGCACGCCCGATCCTGAACGACCCCACCGACGAGAAAAAGCTGCGCGCACTGGGCGACGAAGGGTGCCTGGCATTGATCGGCGACTCCACCAATGCGGTGCGTGACGGGCGCTCGCCGTCGGAATCCGATGTCGCCCAGACCATCGCCGAACTGATCAGGGCCGCGCCGGCGCGGGTGGCGGTGACCACCTTTGCGTCCAATGTCGGCCGCCTGCGTTCGGTGGCGGATGCGGCCCGTGCCGCCGGCCGCGAGGTCATCGTGGTCGGCCGCGCCATGGATCGCATCGTGCAGATCGCGCGCGAGACCGGTTACTTCGACGGTGTGCAGGACTTCCGCTCCGTCGATGCCTACGGCTACCTGCCGCGGGACAAGGTGGTGGCGCTGTGCACCGGCAGCCAGGGCGAACCGCGCGCCGCGCTGTCGCGCATCGCCGCCGACCAGCATCCCGACGTGACCCTGTCGAAGGGCGACCTGGTCATCTATTCCGCACGCATGATCCCCGGCAACGAGAAGGCGATCGGCCGCGTCCTCAACGGTCTCGTCGAGCAGGGTGTCGAGGTGATCACCGACCGCACCCATCTGGTGCATGTCTCCGGCCATCCGCGGCGCGACGAACTGAAGGACCTGATCGGCTGGGTGCGCCCGCAGATTTTGCTGCCGGTGCATGGCGAGGCCGTGCATATGGCGGAGCATGCAGCGCTTGCGCGGGAGCTGGGCATCAAGGACGTCCTCCGCTGCCGCAATGGCGATCTGGTGCAGCTCGCACCGGACGCACGCATCATCGACGAGGTGCCCGCCGGCCGTCTTTACAAGGACGGCGCGATCGTGATCGACGCGCAGGCCCGCACGGTCGCAGACCGGCGGCGGCTGAGCTTTGGCGGCGCCATTTCCGTGGCGCTGGCGCTCACCGACAAGGGGACGCTCGCCGCCGATCCCGAACTCGATCTCATCGGCATTCCGGAACGCGACCGCGAGGGCGCATTGATGACCGATGTCGTGTACGACGCGGTGCTCGAAACCTTCGAGTCGCTTCCACGCCCGCGCCGGCGAGATCCCGACTCGGTGGCCGAGGCGGTCCGCCGCGGGGTTCGCGCGGCGGTCGCGCAGCGCTGGGGCAAGAAGCCGATGTGCCACGTGCATGTCTTGCCGGTATGATGAGCATTGCCGGAACGACGAAAGGAAGTCGATGATTGGCCGTCTCAACCACGTCGCCATCGCCGTGCGTGACATCGCCAGGGCGTCCGCCGTCTACCGCGACACGCTCGGCGCCGAGGTCTCGGACACGGTCCCGCAACCGGATCACGGCGTATCCACCGTGTTCATCACACTGCCCAATACCAAGATCGAACTGCTTGAACCGCTGGGGGAGGGCTCGCCCATCGCGAGATTCCTTGAGCGCAACCCGGAGGGCGGCGTTCACCACATCTGCTACGAGGTCGATGACATCATCGCGGCGCGCGACCAGCTCAAGGCGCAGGGTGCGCGCGTGCTTGGCGACGGCGAACCGAAGATCGGCGCGCATGGCAAGCCGGTGCTCTTTTTGCACCCGAAGGATTTCTGCGGCACGCTTGTCGAGCTGGAGCAGGCCTGACGCGCGATGTCCGTCACCACCGCAATCGCGATATACTTCATCCTGTGGTGGGTGGTGTTGTTCACGGTGCTGCCCTGGGGTGTTCGCAGTCAGCACGAGAGCGAAGAACCGATGGCGCCCGGCACCGATCCTGGCGCGCCGGTGCGCCACAGGATCGGCCGCACGCTTGTCTGGACCACAATCGTCACCACCGCCGTTTTCGGTGCGGTCTGGATCGTTCTTGCAACGGGTCTGATCCCGGCTGACTTGCTGATGGAAGGCCCGTCACGGCGGTATTGATTGTCTGCCCGCCGGGGAATCTGCAAATCGCAAACAAAAAAGGAGCAGGGCGCGAACCCTGCTCCACGCATCAGTTGTCCTCAGAGTCTCGACAATTATCTTTTTTTGGTCGAGACGGCAGCGGACTGGGCCGCGCCGAGGACTTGCTTCCCTCCCAGACTTGGACCGCACGCTGGAGCCGGGTTCTGTTGCCCGGTCGCCATCCACACGGACGCGCGAACGCTAGCCGATCGTTTTGCCATTGTCATCTTACTTGTTGTCGTCTGAACGTTAATTAATCGCTGCAGCGCAACGGGAATTACAATGATGGTACGCAAACAATCCTGTTCCTTCGTCCATCATTAAGCGCCCATGCCGCGAGCACCGATCAATTTTCAGGCATAGCGCGAATAGTTGCATTTGCGGTCGGCTGCGGGGAGAGGCGTGGCTGCTCCATCAGGCGACAATTTTGGCAGCCCTTGTCTTTTGCCGGACAATCCGCTTTCACTCCGGGCCAGTCCCCGAATCCGGCGCCCCATGCGACTTTCCCGCTATTTTCTTCCCATCCTCCGCGAACCGCCCAGGGAGGCGGAAATCGTCTCGCACCGCCTCATGGTACGGGCCGGCATGCTGCGTCAGGAGGCAGCGGGTATCTATGCCTTCCTGCCGCTCGGCTTTCGCGTGTTGCAGAAGATTTGCCGGATCGTTCGCGAGGAACAGGACCGTTCCGGCGCCATCGAATTGCTGATGCCGACGATTCAGTCTGCTGACCTTTGGCGCGAAAGCGGCCGCTACGATGCCTACGGCAAGGAAATGCTCCGCATCCAGGACCGGCACGAGCGCGACATGCTTTACGGGC
>CAZUDR010000151.1:5681-7404 GCA_964618715.1 uncultured Undibacter sp.
GATGATTACCGAAATTGTCCGCGCCTACGTGAAGTCGTACAAGGACCTGCCGCTTAATCTTTATCACATTCAGTGGAAGTTCCGTGACGAGGTGCGCCCGCGCTTCGGCCTGATGCGCGGCCGTGAGTTCCTGATGAAGGATGCGTATTCGTTCGACGTCGATCAGGCCGGCGCGCAACATTCGTACAACAAGATGTTCGTCGCTTACCTGCGTACCTTTGACCGGCTCGGCCTCAAGTCGATTCCCATGCGCGCAGAGTCCGGGCCGATCGGTGGCAACCTCAGCCATGAGTTCATCATTCTCGCGCAGACCGGCGAGTCGGAAGTGTTCTGCCACAAGGACTATCTGGATTTCGCCGTGCCGGGCGCCGACGTGAATTTCGACGACGTCGCCGGTCTGCAGGCGATTGTCGACAAGTGGACCTCGCAATACGCGGCCACCTCTGACATGCATGATGCGGCGGCCTTCGCCAAACTGGCGGAGGACAAGAAGGTATCTGCGCGCGGCATCGAGGTCGGCCACATCTTCTATTTCGGAACCAAGTATTCCGAACCGATGAAGGCGTTGGTCGCCACCGGCGAGGGTGGCGAGGTCCCGGTTCACATGGGCTCTTACGGGATTGGCCCCAGCAGGCTGGTTGCGGCCATCATCGAGGCCAGCCACGACGACGCCGGTATCATCTGGCCGGAGCCGGTGGCGCCCTTCAAGGTTGCGGTCCTCAATCTCAAGCAGGGCGATGCTGCCACCGACGGCGCGTGTGAGCAGCTTTACCGTGACCTGACGGCAAAGGGCGTCGAGGTCCTCTATCATGACCTCGACGAGCGTCCCGGCGCCAAGTTCGCCACGGCCGACCTGATCGGTATTCCCTGGCAGGTGCTGGTCGGCCCGCGCGGGCTCGCAGAGGGCAAGGTCGAGGTCAAGAAGCGGGCCGACGGTTCGCGCGAGATGATGAGCCCGGCCGCGGCACTGGATCTGCTGGCAGGATAGGCGCGCTTCGCTGGCGGCGGAGCGGTTCGAGCCCAAAAAACCTGTGTGCCGACAAGCACCTTGCATTGGATCGAAGGCTTGAAACCGCCAGAATCGTGTGAAAATCCGGATTGCGCGGGAATCTTGCATCAATGACCGAGCCCAGCGGGACGCGGCCCTTTTCGCCGTTTGAATGGATGCTGTCGCTCCGTTACCTGCGGGCGCGGCGCAAGGAGGGCTTTATCTCGGTCATCGCCGGGTTCTCGTTCCTCGGCATCATGCTTGGCGTCGCCACGCTTATCATCGTGATGGCGGTGATGAACGGCTTCCGCCACGAACTGCTGGACAAGATTCTCGGCCTCAACGGCCATTTGCTGGTTCAGCCGCTGGAAAAGCCCCTGACCGACTGGGCCGAGGTGTCCGCCCGGCTCGACAAGGTCAACGGTATCCGTCTCGCAGCACCCATCGTCGAGGGCCAGGCCTTGGCGTCTTCGCCCTTCAATGCCGGCGGGGTGCTGGTCAGGGGCATCCGGTTGATGGACCTTGAACGGCTGCCTTCGGTGGCCAGAAACATCAAGCAGGGGACGCTGGTAGGCTTTGACGAGGGCGACGGCGTCGTGATCGGCCGCCGGCTCGCCGACCAGCTCTCGCTCCGGTCCGGCGACAGGATCACTCTGGTGGCGCCCCGCGGGGCCGTGACACCCATGGGCACCACGCCGCGCATCAAGGTCTACAGGATTGCGGCCGTGTTCGAGA
>CAZUDR010000151.1:7414-7820 GCA_964618715.1 uncultured Undibacter sp.
ATCGGCATGTCGGAATACGATTCCGCCATGGTCTTCATGCCGCTCAAGGAAGCGCAGGCCTATTTCAACCGCGCCGGCGATGTCACCGCCATCGAGGTTTATACCGACGACCCCGACAGTGTGGACACCTACCGCAAGGCCGTTCAGGACTCCGCACAGCGGCCGATCTTCATCATCGACTGGCGCCAGCGCAACGCCACGTTCTTCAATGCGCTGCAGGTCGAGCGCAACGTCATGTTCCTCATCCTGACGCTGATCGTGCTGGTGGCGGCCCTCAACATCGTCTCCGGCCTGATCATGCTGGTGAAGGACAAGGGCCAGGATATCGCCATCCTGCGCACCATGGGGGCGACGCAAGGGTCGGTCATGCGCGTGTTCCTGATCACCGGTGCGGCCATCGGCGTGG
>CAZUDR010000152.1:0-7813 GCA_964618715.1 uncultured Undibacter sp.
CGAGGCCATGTACAAGCAGCAGCAGGAAGGCGCGGCTGCCGGCGGCGATGCCGGCGGCGATGCCGAGGCGAACAACGAGAACGTCGTCGACGCGGAGTTCACCGAGGTCGACGACGACAAGGACAACAAGAAGTCGGCCTGAGCGGAGGGCGCCGGCTCATGCCCGTACGGATGCGCCGGCGCGAAATTGTCAGCGGCCGAATTCGGCTGGTCCCGCGTTCGGCCGGGCCCGTCTTCGGTTCGTAGGGTGACGGATGGCCGGGTTACGCCCGGCCATGACCGTGTGGGGGATGCGAGGATCAAGGCGGCATGTCCAAGCGCGACTACTACGAAGTGTTGGGAGTCTCGCGCACCTGCAGTGAGGCTGAACTCAAGGTCGCCTTCCGCAAGCTTGCCATGCAGCACCACCCGGATCGCAATCCGGGCGACACCGAGTGTGAGCACAAGTTCAAGGAAATCAACGAGGCCTATGACGTCCTCAAGGACGGCGACAGGCGCGCCGCCTATGATCGTTTCGGCCACGCCGCCTTCGAACAGGGTGGTATGGGTGGCGCCCACGGTTTCGGCGCGGACTTCGGCTCGACCTTTGCCGACATCTTCGAAGGCATCTTCGGCATGGGCGCTGCGCGCGGCCGTTCGTCCGGCCGCGAGCGCGGATCAGACCTGCGCTACAATATGGAGATCGACCTCGACGAGGCGTTTGCCGGCAAGACCGCGCAGATCCGCATCCCGACCTCGGTGACCTGCGAGGCCTGTTCGGGCAGTGGCGCCAAGCCGGGGACCAAGCCGAAGACCTGCAGTACCTGCGGGGGCGCCGGCCGTGTACGTCACGCACAAGGTTTCTTCACGCTCGAGCGCACCTGCCCCGCCTGTCAGGGTCGCGGCCAGGTGATCGACGATCCCTGTCCGGGTTGCTCGGGTGCCGGCCGGGTGACCCGCGATCGCACGCTGACCGTCAATATTCCGGCCGGGGTCGAGGATGGCACCCGCATCCGGCTCTCCGGCGAAGGCGAGGCCGGCCTGCGCGGCGGACCGCCCGGCGACCTCTACATTTTCCTGTCCCTCGCGCCGCACGAATTCTTCCAGCGCGACGGCGCCGATCTGCACTGCCGGGTGCCGGTTTCCATGGTGACGGCAGCACTTGGCGGAGAGTTCGAGGTTCCGGCCATCGACGGAAGCCAGGTTCGGGTCAAGGTCCCGGCGGGGACCCAGACCGGCCGGCGTTTCCGGCTGGCGAGCAAGGGCATGCCGGTCCTGCGGTCGAAACAGACCGGCGACATGTACGTTCAGGTCGCGGTGGAAACGCCGCAGAACCTGACCAAGCGCCAGCGCGAGCTGCTGGCCGAATTCGACAAGCTTTCATCCGAAACGACGCAGCCTGAGTCCTCGGGGTTTTTCAGCCGGGTCAAGGAGTTCCTCGATGGCCTGGGGGCTCGGGGCAGCCATTCCGGATAGTGTCTTGACCCCCTTGGCGGCGACCTATACCGGTGAAGGGTCGTGGGCCACGGCCGCGTCCGCTTGCGTGAAACGCCAATGAATCCACACACGTTTGTTGAAAAGAAACCACTGCGTCTCGAAGACGAGGTGCAGTTCATTCGGTCGTGGATCGAGAAGCCGCTGCGCACCGGCGCGGTCATGCCGTCGAGCAAGTCATTGGCGCGCACCATGGTGCGTTACGTCGATCCGCTGGCAAGCGGTCCGGTGATCGAACTCGGCCCCGGTACCGGGCCGGTGACCGAAGCGCTCGTCGAGCACGGCATCGATCCCGCGCGGCTGGTCCTGGTCGAATTCAATCCCGACTTCTGCGAACTGCTGCGGGCTCGCTATCCGGAAGCGACAGTGGTGCAGGGCGACGCCTACCGGCTGCGCCGCTTGCTGCAAAATCTTGCGCATGAGCCCGCCGCCGCCGTGGTTTCGAGCCTCCCGCTGGTCACCAAGCCGCTGCGCACGCGGTTGCGGCTGATCTCCGACGCGCTCGCGCTGATGGCGCCGGCAGCACCCTTCGTGCAGTTCACATACGCGATGGTGCCGCCGATCCCGCGCGAACTGTCGGGACTGCGTTCGGAAGCCTCCGAACTGATCTGGATGAACCTGCCTCCGGCGCGGGTTTGGGTCTACCGCGGGCGTTGAGCCGGCGCCTCCGTATCCGACGACATTGGCTTGTGATTGCCGGATGTCCCGCTTTCGCGGGGCATGACTGTCGGTGCATGATAGGCGCCCGTCCACGGAGCCGCCGATGGCCATCCCCAAAATCCTTGTCCTGGCGAGTTCGACCCGCACCGGCTCCTACAACGTCAAGCTGTCGGCGCTGGCGGCGAAGCAATTGACGCTGATCGACGTGGACGTCACCCGCATTTCCCTCGCCGACTATCCGCTGCCGATCTACGACCCCGACCTCGACGCCCGCACCGGCCAGCCGGCCAACGCGTTGCGGCTCAAGCAGATGATCATGGCGCATCAGGGCATATTCATCGCCAGCGCGGAATACACGGCCTCGGTGACACCCATGCTGAAGAACGCCATCGACTGGGTGTCCCGCGTGCGCGAACGCGGAGACCCGACCTACGCCGCTTTCAGGGGCCGTGTCTTTGCCATCAGCGCGGTCTCGGCCGGACCGGGCGGCGGCCTGCTTTCGCTGGCGGCGCTGCGTCAGATCCTCGAGCTCGGTTGCGGCGCGCTGGTAATTCCGGAGCAGGTGGCGATCCCTGACGCGGCGCAGGCCTTCGACGAGATGGATAACATCGTCGAGACGCGCATTGCCAACCAGTTTCATACGCAGCTCGAGCGGCTGGTCGAAATGGCGCGGCTGATGATGTGAGGGGGATGCTGGCGTGACGCTTGATGCGCGTGAACGGCTGATCGTGGCGCTGGACCTGCCGTCGGTCGATGCCGCGGAGAAGATGATCGCCGCGCTCGGCGAGTCGGTCCTGTTCTACAAGATCGGCTATCAGCTTGCCTTCGCCGGCGGACTTCCGTTTGCCGCCGGCCTGATCGCGGCCGGGAAACAGGTGTTTTTCGACCTGAAGCTGCACGACATCGGCAATACCGTACAGAAGGGCGTGGAAAGCGTGGCGCAGATGGGCGCGACCTTTCTCACCGTGCACGGTTACCCGCAGACCATGAAGGCGGCGGTCGCGGGCAAGCACGGTTCGACACTGCGGCTTCTCGCCGTCACCGTGCTCACCTCCTATGACGATGCCGATCTCGCCGCCGCCGGCTACGACATGGGCGTGTCCGAACTGGCCGCCGCCCGCGCCCGGCAGGCGCGCGACATCGGTATCGACGGGCTGGTCTGCTCACCCGAGGAGGCTGCAACACTGCGCGGCATTGCAGGGCCCGGCATGGTGCTGGTGACGCCAGGCGTGCGGCCCGCGGGCAGCGCCAGCGGCGACCAGAAGCGGATCATGACGCCCGCCAGGGCGATCGAGGCCGGCGCCGACTATCTCGTGGTCGGCCGACCGGTGACCGAAGCAGCCGATCCGCGCAGGGCGGCCGACGCCATTGTCGCGGAGATCGGGCAGGCGACCGGCAATTAAGGGGCAGAACCGTTCACGCAACGACATCATCGAGTTTCCCGACTACGACGTGGCGGTCGCCCGTTGTCACTCGCCCGGTTATCAGGGAGCCAGGAAATTGCGCACGTGCGCGTCTGATGGTGACATCGTCATCGTGGAAGGCTACGACGGGCCACAGCCGTAGCGATGGCGGCGCCCAACCGGCCGTCGCGCAAAGACCGGGAGCGAACTTATGACCGAGATGCGCCTGATCGTGGCGGGAGCCGGCGGGCGCATGGGGCGCACGCTGGTCAGGGCAATCGCCGACAGCAAGGACATGCGCGTGGTTGGCGCGCTGGAAAGTGCGGGCTCGCCGTTCATCGGTCAGGACGCAGGCGCGCTGGCGGGGCTGGGCGACAACGGCGTCAAGCTTGCCGCCGATGCCGCGGCGTTGATGGACAAGGCGGACGGCATCATCGACTTCACCGCGCCGGCGGCGACGGTGGCCTTTGCCGCACTGGCGGCGAAGGCGGGCAAGGTGCACGTCATCGGCACCACGGGACTCGGTGCCGGCGACGAGGCCAAAATCGGGGAAGCCGCGAGGGCGGCGGTCATCGTCAAGTCCGGCAATATGAGCCTGGGCGTCAATCTGCTGGCGGCACTGACCAGGCGTGTGGCCAGAACGCTCGACGATTCCTTTGACGTTGAAATTCTCGAAATGCATCACAGCAGGAAAGTCGACGCACCGTCGGGCACGGCGCTCATGCTCGGTCGCGCCGCTGCCGAGGGGCGCAGCATTGATCTTGACCAGCATTCGGTGAAAAGCCGCGAGGGTCATACCGGCGCGCGCCGCGAGGGCGACATCGGTTTTGCCACGCTGCGCGGCGGTACGGTGGTCGGCGAGCACCATGTCATCTTTGCCGGTCCGGCCGAGCGCGTGGAACTGGCCCACAAGGCCGAGGACCGGATGATCTTCGCACGCGGCGCGCTGCATGCGGCGCGCTGGGCACGCGGGCAAAAGCCCGGGCTTTATTCAATGATGGATGTGCTGGGGCTGAAGGAGTTCTAGCGGCCCGGACGCGACGCACCACGAAGTGATGTGCCGCTGATCCGGGGCCTTTCCGAACCCGGCGTTCGTAACGGTGCCGGGTCTGCGGCGCGGCATTTCATGCCGCGCCATGCCCGGGACGGATCAATCCTGTCTCGGCAAATACTCGTCCTTCCATTTCAGCACCACGTTGAAGCTGATGCTGATGCGCGGCGTCTCGCTCAGGTTCGGATGCACGAAATGGGTGAGGAAGGCCGGCCAGAGCAGGATTTCGCCCGGCGACGGCATGACGGTGTGCTCGGCCTCGATGTACGGATCGCCGCGGATGGCGTTCATGTTTACCGCAGGACCGCGCGGATCGTAGAAGGTGATGGCGCCCGGCCGCACGTCCCCGCGCGTGCGCAGCGGTGCGCGGTCGACCGGCACCTGCACGTAGTATGTTCCGGACAGATATGAGTGCGGGTGATTGTGCGGATCATGGTAGTCGCCCAGCCGGTTGATGTTGGCCCAGCCCTGCAAGGTCCAGTCGATGCCGTAGGTCATGCCGAGCTGGCGGAAGTAGTCGGCGATGGTGCGGTTGATGCACTCGCGCAGCCAGCCGATGGCCGGATGGTCGATGGTGAGCAGGTTTGCGCCGAGATAGTCCGTGGTGAACTCGGTCTTGCCGCCTTCCAGTTCGAGCAGGAACTCGGACAATGCCTGGTTGGCGACATCCGCGCCCGGCAGGGTACGGCGCATGAAAACGGTCGGCCAGAGCGCCTGAAAGCCGCCATCCTGTCGTTCGGCCATGTCAATGACCTCGTTTGACGTTGCCGCATCCTGCCATGAATTGGCGGTATGCGCCGCCATGTCACCACCAATCCGCCGACGGGACCCCTGAACGACGCGATTGCTTACGCGTCGATCAGGGATCTCCCGGTCATTTCGGGTGGCTTCGGCAGGCCCATCAGCGCGAGCAAGGTCGGCGCGACATCGGCCAGTCGGCCGTCATGCAGGGTGACGTTTCCGCCGCCCATCGCGAGGACCGGTACCGGACCGGTGGTGTGCGCCGTGTACGCGCCGCCGGTTGCCGGGTCCCTCATCATTTCGCAATTGCCGTGGTCGGCGGTGACGAGCAGCGCGCCGCCGGCCTTTTGGATGGCGTCTGCGATCTGGCCGAGGCCGTTGTCGACGGTCTCCACCGCCCTGATCGCTGCCTGAAGGCTGCCGGTGTGCCCGACCATGTCCGGGTTGGCGTAGTTCAGGACAATAAGGTCGTACTTGCCCGAGTTGATCGCCCCGACCGCCCTGGCCGTGAGTTCGGGCGCCGACATCTCGGGCTGCAGATCGTAGGTCGCAACCTTGGGCGAGGGGACCATGATGCGGTCTTCTCCGGGATACGGCTTCTCGCGTCCGCCGTTGAGGAAATAGGTGACGTGCGGATATTTTTCGGTCTCGGCCATGCGCAGTTGCGTGCGCCCGGCGTTGGCGGCGACCTCGCCGAGAATGTTCGGAAAGCTCTGTGGCGGGAAGATCGCCTGCATCAGCTTGTTCAGTTCGTCGCTGTATTCGGTTATGCCGACGGCGGCCATGAACCGGACGGTGCGCTTGCGTTCAAATCCGGAAAACGATGAATCCAGCATCGCCGTGAGAATTTCGCGCACGCGGTCGGCGCGGAAATTGAAGCAGAGAATGCCGTCACCATCCCTGGCGCCGGAGTAGTTTCCGATCACCGCGGGGATAATGAATTCATCGTACACCTTGTTGGCATAAGCGTCGGCGATCGCTGCCTGGGCGTCGGCGAAGTGCGCCCCGTCGGCTGCGACGATGGCGTTGTAGGCTTTCGCGACACGATCCCAACGCTTGTCGCGGTCCATGGCGTAATAGCGTCCGATGACGGTTGCGACCGGAATGGACGGCGGCAGCGCGGCGGTGAAACGTTTCAGGTCATCGGCAGCCGACTGCGGAGGCGTATCGCGGCCGTCGGTTATCGCATGCACGAGCGCCGGTATGCCGGAATCGGCAATGATCCTGGCGAGCGCGAGGCCATGATCCTGGTGCGAATGCACGCCGCCGGGCGATACGAGACCGATGATGTGGCAGCGCCCGCCACTGTGTTTCAGCTTCGCGATGAGGTCGACGAGTGCGGGTTGGTGCGTAATCTCCCCGGACGCAATCGCATCATTGATGCGCGGCAGGTCCTGCAGCACGATCCGCCCGGCGCCGATGTTGAGATGGCCAACTTCGGAGTTGCCCATCTGGCCTGCCGGCAACCCGACGTCGCGGCCGGACGTATGCAGGAAGGCGTGCGGACAATGGCTCCACAGGCGGTCAAATGCCGGAGTGTTGGCCTGGCGAACGGCATTGTCCGCCACCTCCTCACGCCAGCCCCATCCGTCCAGCACCACCAGCATCACAGGGCGGCGTTCCTGCATTCAATTCGTTCCTGGTTTCGCGTCCGGGCGGCGACGGTTTTGAAGGATCGGCTTCCCACCGTCAACCGGCCGTAATGTCGGCGCGAAGCACAGAACCGCGCAACCTGTCATCTGCCCGACGATGGCGATCGCAGCATAGGTGGAGGCGGACCTACGCCGCCGCCATGCCCGCTTCCCATCCGAGCATCGCACGCTTGCGCGTGATGCCCCAGTGGTAACCGGTGATGTCGCCGTTCTTGCCGACGACGCGATGGCAGGGGACGACGAAGCAGATCGGGTTCTTGCCGACGGCGGCGCCGACCGCGCGCGCCGCCCTGGGCGAACCGGTCCTGGCGGCGAGATCGGAATAGGTGGTGAGCCGGCCCATCGGAATGGTCAGCAGCTTCTCCCACACCCGCACCTCGAAGTCGGTTCCGATCAGCACCACGCGCAGCGGCTGTTGCGGCCGCCACAGCGCGGCATCGAAGATGCGCCGTGCCGTCGGTGCGGTGGCGGCGAAGTCCTCGACGTATTTTGCCTTCGGCCAGCGCGCGCGCATGTCGCGCAAGGCTGCGCGTTCCTTGCCCGCGTCGGCGAGCGCAAGCCCGGCGAGCCCGCGCGGCGTCGTCATCACCAGCGCGATGCCGAACGGGCACGGATGGAAGCCGTAGGTGATGGTCAGGCCTTCGCCGCCGGCCTTCCATTCGCCCGGCGACATCGCCTCGTGGGTGACGAACAGGTCGTGCAGCCGCCCGGGCCCGGACAGTCCAAGGGCGTAGCTCGCGTCGAGCACCGACGCCGACTGATCGAGCAGCGTGCGGGCATGGTCGAGCGTCACCGCCTGGAGAAATGCCTTGGGCGACAGGCCTGCCCAGCGG
>CAZUDR010000153.1:0-7676 GCA_964618715.1 uncultured Undibacter sp.
TGCCGGCCCTCAGGGGCGGATAAGGAGAAGGAGCGAGCCCAGAATGAGGGTAGCCGCGGGTTCGGCCCGGGAGGCCGCCCGCCCGATCGCGCAGATGTCGCGGCGCGTCGTCATGGCTCTTAAAACCCTCATTGCTTCGACGGTCATGGTGACGGACTTCGGTAAAGCCCGCGTTAACCGCATTCGGGATGCCCCGCTTCTAGCGGAAAGGGGCTGGCTGAATCAAGCGGCGGAGAATTAGGACAGCATTGCTGTCCGAGCGGTGCCTAGCTTTTCTCTTTCTCCAGCGCCTTCTTCGCTTCTTTCAGGTCCTTCAAGGCCGCTCCGCGCACCTTGGGGAACTCGAGCTTCAGGTCCTCCAGCGCGTCGACCAGCGCCGCCGAGATGACGATGCGGCTGAACCACTTGTTGTCGGCCGGCACCACGTACCAGGGCGCTTCCGGACGGCTGGTCTCGCGGATCGCTTCCTCGTAGGCGTGCATGTATTTCGGCCACAGCTTGCGCTCGGCGATATCGCCCATGGAAAACTTCCAGCGTTTGCCCGGCTCCTCGATGCGGTCGAGGAAGCGGTTGCGCTGCTCCTCGCGCGACACGTTGAGAAAGAACTTGAGGATGCGCGTGCCGCTGCCGGCGAGATGATGCTCGAAGCCGCGAATGGATTCAAAACGCCGCTCCCAGACGGCAGAACCGCGCAAGTGGTCCGGCAGTTTCTGGCCCGCCAGGATTTCCGGGTGCACACGCACCACCAGCACTTCCTCGTAGTGCGAGCGGTTGAAGATGCCGATACGACCGCGCTCGGGCAGCTTCTGGGCAACACGCCAGAGAAAATCGTGGTCGAGCTCCTCGGCGCTCGGGTGCTTGAAGGATACGACCTGCACGCCCTGCGGGTTGAGCCCGCTCATCACATGCTTGATCGCGCTGTCCTTGCCGGCCGCATCCATCGCCTGCAGCACGATCAGCACCGACCAGCTGTCGCTGGCATAGAGCCGCTCCTGCAGGTCGGTGAGCCGGGCGATGCCGTCTTCCAGCATCTTCTTCGCCTCTTTCTTGTCAATGCTGAGGCCAGCGCAATCGGCGGGATTGTGGTCGGCCAGACGAAAGGACTTCGGATGGTCGATGCGATAGCGGCGGGCGAGTTTTTCCAGTTTCATGGGAGCAGTTCACGCGTCCGGCGGGGTTTTGGCAAGTGGCTGGACATCATCGGCCGCCGCCGAAATGCGCCTCCAGGTACGCGGTGACGTACCGCGGCATGGCAGGATCGAAATCATCCGGCCCGCGCACGATGGCAATGTCGGCGAGTTCCGGCCTCTCTTCGCTGCGCAGATGCTCCATCATGCGTGCACGTAATGCCTCTGCACTTTCGTTGCTGCGCAGCACTTTCAGATGGGCGATCAGCAGACCGTCCACCACCGTCGCCCAGCCCGGTTCGGCGGTGAATTCGGCCGCGTCGAGACCGGTCTCCTCTTTCAGTTCGCGCCGCACGCTGCCGTCGAAATCGACCTTACCGTCGACAATGTCACCGGGATCAGGCGTGCCGCAGGGAAAATAGATCTTGCCGGCATTGTAGGTGTGCGGCCCCATCACACCGAGCAGCATCGCATTGTCGGCCGCGACGATGGCAGCCGCGCCGAAACAGTCGTGGACGCCCGCCCTGGGCTGGCCCCAGGCTGTCCAGGCGGCGAAGCTGGCATAATCGGTCTCGAGAAATTCGCCCCGGAACACGCCGTCCGTCATCACCTGCCGGTGCATCAGCAGAACGCGTCCGTTCCACAGCTCCGGTTTTGCGCGCTGCAGCCCGGCGAAATACGCGTCGATCTCCGACCGGTGTTCTTCCGCGAAAGCCCATGGCTTCGGCGCGAAGACGAGATCGAGCCGATCGACCGGAAAGACCGCGATGTCCCTCATTGGGGGCAATCGACGCGAGTGCGGTCGCGCCGTCAAGCCTCGATCGTGCCCTCGGTCACTGTCACGGCGCCACCACCGACCGAGGCGGCCGTGAGCTTTCCGCCAGCAAGCGTGAGTCCGAGGCGGATCAGGCTGGGCCGGCCCATCTCGTAGCCCTGCTCGATCGCGAATTGATGCGTGCCGTCCTGCAGGCCGGCGAAACGCGTCAGCACGCCGGCAAAGGCCGCCGCTGCCGAACCGGTGGCCGGATCCTCGCGGATACCATAGGACGGCGCAAACATGCGGGCATGGAAATCGTGTCCCGCTTCGGCTGTCTGCGCGCAGTAGGCGAACACGGCCCGGTGTGCATTGCCACCGAGGTCGGACGCAAACCGCGCCAGGTCCGGCGCCGCGCGGCGCACCGCGTCGAGGCTCTTCAGCGGCGTGAAGGCGAACGGGATACCGGCCGAGAAACAGCACGGCGTATGATTGCCGAAGCCGACGTCCTTCAGATCGAGGCCGAGCGCGGTGGCCAGCGTGGCGGCGGGCGGCGGCGGGCCGGCGTCGACCGGCAGGGCGGGCAACCGGAACATGGCCTGACCGCCGTCGCCGGCGGGCTCGATCCGGCACGGCACGGGCCCGATATTGGCCTCCAGCACCATCTCGCGTTCCTGTCCGCCACCATCCAGCAATCCGAGCAGCACCGCCGTCCCCACGGTCGGATGGCCGGCAAAGGCCACCTCCTCCTTCGGGGTGAAGATGCGGTAGCGCGCGCGGTGCGCCGCTTCCTGCGGCGGCAGCACGTAGACCGTTTCCGACAGGTTGAACTCGCGCGCGATCGCCTGCATGGCCGCCGTATCGAGCCCGTCGGCCTCGAGCACGACCGCGAGCGGATTGCCGGCAAAGCGCCGGTCGGTGAAGACGTCGAGGGTGACAAAACGGCGTTTCATGGAGAGCTCTTGTAGACCGGCAAACGCGCCGGCACTGATGAAATTCCCGAATGCCGTGGATCAGCCGTTCAAATGGCTTTTGCCTCGAACACCTGGCCTGGCTCGACGATCTCCTGCTGCGCGGTCACGAGTTGCATTTCCCTGGCGCCCGCCTCTGCCGTTTTTGTCAGCACGCCGAAGATGGCGGAGGCGGCGTTGGACAGCGCCACGTCGATCTTTCCGGTACGCAGGAAGTGCGCGAAGAACAATGCGGCAATGGCGTCACCCGCCCCGTTCACCACCATGTCCAGCCGCGGCGTGCGCAGCCGGAAGCGGCCTTTCCCGTCCGACACCAGCAGGTCGATGGCGTCTTGCGGCGTATCGTCGGTGTGCAGCGATGTGACGAGGATGACGCGCGGGCCAAGGGCGTGCACGGCCTTCACCGATTCAAGGACGTCACCGAGTGTCGTGCAGTCGCGGCCGGCGATGAAGTCGAGCTCGAACTGGTTGGGCGTGAGCACGTCGGCGGCACGCACCGCCTTGTCCCTGATGAACCCGGCAACGCCTTCAAGCACGAACACGCCGCGGCCGACGTCGCCGATCACCGGGTCGCAGCAGTACTGGGCCGACGGGTTGGCCTTTTTGACGGTATCAACCGCGTCGAGAATGGCGGCACCGATGTCGGCGCTGCCGATATAGCCGGACAGCACGCCATCGCACTCGCCGAGAACCTGCCGCTGCCTGATGCCGGCGACCAGGTCGCGGATCGCGCCGGCGTCGAGCGCCCGTCCCTGCCAATCGCCGTAGCCGGTATGGTTGGAAAACTGGACGGTGTGGATCGGCCACACGTCCACGCCCATGCGCTGCAGCGGGAACACGGCGGCGGAATTGCCGACATGGCCATAGGCGACATGCGACTGGATGGAGAGAAGGTTCATGGCGCCATCACAATAGCAGGCACGGCGGGAAGATCCCGCCGTGCCCTGCCCCGGTTCAGCGCCTGCGAGACTACTTCAACACCCTGTTCGCTTCATCCACGAACTTGTTGGTGTAGGTCTTCGACAGGTCGATCCTGGCCTTCGCCACCGCAGGTGACGACCGGGCGAAGACCGCCAGCACGGCGGCGGCCCCCTTGGGATCCATGCGGCCGGTGTCGGAATACATCGACATCGTGTTCTTCAGCGCCGCAACGTAGAGCGCCTTGTCCGTGGTGAATTCCGGCGGCATCCTGGCGGCGATCTCCTCCGCCGAATGCGAATGAATCCACTTCAGCGTGGACACGATCGCGTTGGTCAGGGCCTGCGTTTCCTTCGGATGGGCCGCGATCCACCCGGGGCCGGTGTAGAGCGTTCCGCCCGGATACTGGCCGCCGAACACGGCGAGCGTGTCCCTCTCGGACCGTGTGTCATAGAGAATCTTCAGGTCCCTGTACCTGTTTGCCAGTTCGGTGACCGCCGGGTCGACCATGATGGCGGCAGCGACCTTGCCCTCCTCCATGGCCGCGATGGCCCTGGCGCCGACGCCGACGCCGGTGACGCCGACCGCGTTCGGGTCGACCCCGTTCTTGCCCAGCACGTATTTGAGGAAGAAGTCGGTGGACGAGCCGGGTGCGGAGACGCCAACGGTCTTGCCGGCCAGATCCCTGACCGAACCGATCTCGCCGGCGTGTCTGGGCGACACCACCAGCGTAATTCCGGGGAAGCGGTCATAGACCACGAAAGCCTGCATGTGCTGACCTTTGGCGGCGAGGTTGACACAGTGGTCGAAATACCCGGCCACCACGTCGGCGCTGCCGTCCAGCACGGCCTTCAGGGCTTCCGAGCCGCCCTTGAATCGCGCGATCTCGACCTCGACGCCGGCTTTCCTGAACTCGCCGAGCTGGCGGGCGAGCACGGTCGGCAGGTAACACAGGCAGGACGCGCCGCCGATCGCCAGCGTCACCTTGGATTGCGCGAACGCGCCGCCCGAGGTCAGCACAAGCGCCGCCAGCGCCGTCGCGAAACGGCGCAGCAGATACGGCTTCATGAAATCCTCCCTGCAAATTGCGGTTCCGCCGCCGTCCGTGGCGACGATGACGATGATGGTCCCGACCAGCCTGACCCTGAGATGGTCTTATATCAGGCGGCCGCGAACCGGTTCACCACCTGATCGGTCACCGTCGACGGATCGTTGAGGCAGAACCGCATCAGCGCCGCGCAACAAGGGCTCGACCGGTACTGACGATGTAGCGGAGCACCACCGCCACCACAGCGACGAGAATTTGCAGTTTGCAGGAGAAACTGTGCCGATTCGGCGCCTGCAAGACCCCGTCGCGTGGTGGCGATTGGCCGTCCCGCTACGACGTGCTGCTACGACTTGCGGCCCAGCATGGCGTCGATCGCGTACTTGCCGCCGCCGGTAACGAACAGCATGATGCCGCCCGACAGAATCGCTATGTTCTTGAAGAAGTTAATCTTCTGCGCGCCGTACTGGGCGGGATCAACGTCCCAGTACCGGTGCGAGGAGAATGTTGCGATCAGCACGAACACAATCAGGAACAGCGCCGAATAGCGGGTGGCGAAGCCAAAGATAATGAACAGGCCGCCGAAGAATTCGACGAACGGCGCGAGATAGCCGAGGAACACCGGCAGGCCGCGGGCCGGCATGCCCGCCGCAAAGCCGGTGATGTTCATGAGCTTGGGCCAGCCATAGACGACGAAGATCAGGCCGAACGTCACACGCGCCACCAGAATCCAGAGATCCTGCATGCGCGTCGCCACGCCATCGGTACATGAGAGCCAGGATGCAGTGCCATTTTCCGGAGACATTGGCATTTCCCCCTTTGCTTGCTGCTTCTGCTTCAGTGATGAACGCTTTTGCGACGTCTTTATTCACTCACCTTCAGTCTGCCCGCAGACCCTGGGCACTTCAGCTTTCCGAGTGAGTCAAACGATTCGTTCGTCAGCATGATTTTCTATCGCGGAAGTGCACTTGGGCAAAACGCCGCGTCTGGCCTGCCCACGGGGCAACAGATGCGGGACAGCGGCGAGTGGGCGAAGCCACCGGGATCGGCCTGGTCGCGCCCGCCTTCGGCGCCGCCGCGGACTTTCGCGTCGCAAACCGGACGCCAGTCCATGTTTGCAACCTGCCGGCCGCGGGTTTCTTGATCTGCCCACGCGTGCGATGATTGCGGCGCAATGCTGACGGACACCCGCCTTGCCGACGCCTGGTCGCGTCTGCCCGACTATCTCGGCGCCCACGTCGTGGTAAGCCTCGCGGCGCTTGCCCTGGGTCTCGGCATCAGCCTCCCCCTGGCGATCATCTCCATGCGCCGGCCGCTGCTGCGCGGCGGCCTGCTCGGGATCGCCAGCGTGATACAGACCATTCCCGGCATCGCCCTGCTGGCGCTGTTCTACCCGCTGCTGCTGCTGATCGCCGCGCTGTCCGAGCGGATCTTCGGCGCGGGATTTTCCGCCCTCGGTTTCCTGCCATCGCTGCTGGCGCTGGCGCTCTATTCCATGCTGCCGGTGCTGCGCAACACGGTCACGGGCCTCAATGGCGTCGATCCCCGCCTGCGCGATGCCGCCCGCGTCATCGGCATGACGCCGGGCCAGTCGATGCGCGAGGTCGAACTGCCACTGGCGGCGCCGGTGATCATGGCCGGAATCCGCACCTCCGCGGTCTGGGTCATCGGCACCGCCACGCTGGCGACGCCGGTCGGCCAGACCAGCCTCGGCAACTACATTTTCGCCGGCCTGCAGACGCAGAACTGGGTCTTCGTCATCTTCGGCTGCGTCGCCGCCGCAGGGCTCGCCCTGGTCGTCGATCAGCTGCTGGCCCAGATGGAATACGGCGTCGCGGCACGCAGCCGGATGCGGATCGCCGCCGGCGGCATCGGCCTCGTGCTGGTGGTGCTGGCGGCGCTCCTGCCCGGCCAGGGTGCCGTCCGCGGCACATACATCATCGGCACCAAGAGCTTCACCGAGCAGTACATCCTCGGAGCGCTGATGCAGCAGCGGCTGACCGCCAACGGACTGACCACGCAGCGGCGCGACGGACTCGGCTCGGCCGTGATCTTCAAGGCCCTCACTGCCGACGACGTCGATGCCTATGTCGACTATTCAGGCACCGTCTGGGCCAACTACATGAATCGCAATGACGTCAGGCCGCGCGCGGAAGTGCTGGCGCAGGTCGCGGAATGGCTGGAGAAGACCTACGGCGTCCGCATGCTCGGCGACCTCGGCTTCGAAAACGCGTACGGACTTGCGATCACGCGCCAGAAGGCGGACGAGCTCGGCATCAACTCGATCGCCGACCTCGCCACGCATGCGCCGCAAATGTCGATTGCCGGCGACTATGAGTTCTTCGAGCGGCCGGAGTGGAAGGCGATCCGCGACGCCTATGGCCTCAACTTCGGCGCGGAACGCAGCATGCAGGCCACCTTCATGTATCAGGCGCTCGCCAATGGCGAGGTCGACGTGATCTCCGCCTTCACCAGCGACGGCCAGATCGCCAAATACGACCTGAAGGTTCTGGCGGATCCCAGACAGGCGATCCCGCCCTATGACGCGATCCTGCTGATCGCGCCCGCGCGCGCCAATGACAAGGCCTTCGCCGCAGCGCTCGAGCCGCTGATCGACGCCATCGACGTCGAGAGCATGCGCGCGGCCAATCTGCGCGCCGCCGGCTCCGGCACGCCGGGCGAGGTGGCGACGTGGCTGTGGGAGCAGATCCAGAAGAAGCAGTAGCCCGCCGCTGTCATGCCCCGCGCAAGCGGCGCATCCGGTAAACTCGGAAAGACAGTGAATACTGGATCGCCCGCTTGCGCGGGCGATGACAGCTCCGATTCGCGGCGAGACAGACCGCCGGGTCAGTTCCTGCTCT
>CAZUDR010000154.1:0-7648 GCA_964618715.1 uncultured Undibacter sp.
CAATGCGAACGTCAGAGTCCTCGCGCAATCCGGCGGCTGGTGCAGCGTGGACATCGACGAGGACGGCAGACCCGACGGCTATGTCAGGACCGCGGATTTGACATCCGACCTCGCGACCATGCCGCCCTGGTAGCGAACGTAACGGGCACAGCCTGTCGTCACGGCCGTGAATTCGTCTGGCCACAACAAACGCAGCAGGAAGCATTGCGGAGGGGGACCGCGAGGGTTCAACGCTCCGATTTGCCATCACGGGCCACGTCCTGCACACTCGATCCCGACAAAGCCAGGGAGCCCGCCATGACGTCGAAGAAAACCTGGAGCATCTATCTCTCCGGCGAGATCCACACCGACTGGCGCGAGCGCATCGAGCAGGGCGCAGCCGCAGCGAGGCTCGACGTGCGATTCACCGCGCCGGTCACGCATCACGAGGCGTCCGACGATTGCGGCGTCGCCATCCTCGGGCCCGAGCCCGACAAGTTCTGGCATGACCACAAGGGTGCGCAGCTCAACGCCGTCCGCACCCGCACGCTGATCGGACAGGCCGATATCGTGGTCGTGCGCTTCGGCGAGAAATACAAGCAATGGAACGCGGCGTTCGACGCCGGCTATGCCGCGGCGCTGGGCAAGCCCATCATCGTCATCCACCAGCCCGAGCACCAGCATGCGCTGAAAGAGGTCGACGCCGCCGCGCTGGCGGTGGCGCAGACGCCGGAACAGGTGGTCGCCATGCTGCGCTACGTGATCAAGGGCGAGCTCGACGGCTACACCGACAAGCGCGAAGCCGCCGAATAGGTCGCGGAACAACGGACTGACCGGAGGGTCGCGACGCAGCCGTAACCTGACACCACTGGCTGCGGCCGCCTTTCAGTTCGCGACGCCCAGTTTCTGTTTCCAGAGCCTGATCACGCCCGTCGGAAAATCGCGCCGTCCGACGCCCGTGCGCCGGCAGGCTTCCGGCCACATTTCAAGCAGGAAGCGGTCCTGGCGGAACTGCTCGCTCTGCGAAACCCGGCCGGGTCCGGAATGCGGCCATCGCTCGGCTTCCATTCTCAGTAGCTCGATCAGCGTCGCGATATCCTTGTCCTCGTTGTCCATGACAACTCCCCTTTTTTCCTTGTTGTTCATGACAACCCCTTTGCAGTGCGCACGAGGATACGGGGATCCGGCGGATGCGCTGTGTCGAGCGTCACGAAAATCCGTTTTTTTTGGCAATTCCGGTACGACATTACTCCAGCCTTTGGTCGATTCGGCCATATAAACGCAAGGGTGCTGGGGGTTACGGGGGCCCCAATGAAATCCTCGGTCGTCAAGCGGTCCATCGTGGTCGATGGGCACAAGACCAGCGTCAGCCTGGAAGATGCCTTCTGGGCCGGGCTGAGAGAAATCGCGTACGCCCAGCAGGTGCCGCTGTCGGTCCTGGTCAGCCAGATCGACAACGCGCGCGAGCACAGCAATCTGTCGTCGGCGATCCGCGTTTACGTGCTTCGCTCCTTTTGTCATGAGGACGGGCGAACCGAAGACACGGAAACGCTCCGCTCGCCGGCAGACGGCGAGCCGGCGCAGATAGCCCGGCCATAAACCCGCCAGCCGCGACCTGCCCGGCGGCGCGGCGGACCGCGTTCGCCGTCGGGCCATGGCGCGAATTGTGAATCCGGACATCTCCATTCTGCGGACGCGCGGCCCTGTCTGCTGTTCGCTCCGGCGAACATTCGTGTGCACTGCGACGAATGTCCGCCTCCGGGAGCAGGGCGGCATGGGCTAAGGTGGCTGGCAGCGGCCATCTCCACCGGAGGAAGCCATGGTGCGAATGACTGTCCTGGGCACAGCGGCCGCCCTGGCAATCGCGTCCGCTCAATCCGCTCCGGCACAGGAGATCAGCGGGCCGTGCGGGCAGGCGGTAGGGACGTACCTGACGACGAACAGTCTCGGCGATGGCGGCAAGAGCGGAACAAGCCGCAGCCTGCTCGCGCTCACGAACGGCGGTCACGCGTTCCGTTTCGATTCCGATGAGGCGGTCGCCACGACGGACCGGCGCGCTTTCGGCGACAGCGCGGGAACCTGGCGATGCGACAGGGTGGATGACGGCGGTACCGTTCGCCTCACGCTGGTCATGCTCGATTTTACCTACCCCGGGCCGGGTGGCGGGAGCGCGGAGATCGTACGGATCGATCTGACCGGGCGCTATGTCCCTTCGGCGGTGACGCTGGAGCTGGAGGGTGAACTGAACTTCCTGCCGATGAACGCCGAAGCGCAGGAGCCGGCCGCGCTGTCGGCGAAAACATCCCGGAGCATTGCGCTAACGATGCGCGGCAGGAAGATCACGGTGCCGGCGCGCGGGCGGTAGTCTTCCTCGCGGGGACGGCCTGATTGACTTGCGTCGCCGCCGGATTTTGAAGTGTTGCAGCGCGTGGTTCTATTGTACCGGAAAATCGAAATACGTATCCGGATGGGGCTCGTCCCTGAGCGTGAAATGCCACCATTCCTGGGGGTAGGGCGCAAAGCCGTGCCTGATCATCAATTCCCGGAGCAGCATGCGGTGGGCGCGCTGGCCGCCGCTCATCTGCATGTTCGTCGGCCATGATTTCGGGCTGAACAGGTCAAACCCTGTGCCCATGTCGATGTCCTGTCCGGCGCCGTCACCCGCGATCGTAACAATGGTCAGGTCCACCGTGCTGCCCCGGGTGTGGCTTGACCGGGCCGCGATATAGCCCTCCTTGAACAGATTCTTCTTGTCGACGTCCGGGTAGAACCGGGTCTTCATTCCGGTGTCATCGAGGTCCTTCGCCCACCGGATGAAATGGTCGACGGCCCGTTGCGGCCGGTAGCAGTCGAACAGCTTGAGTCCGAGACCGAACGGCTCGAGGTCGGCCTGGACCTTCTTCAGGGCTTCGGCGGCCTTGAGCGTCAGGATACATTTCGGCGCCAGATAGCCGTCGATCCGTTGTCCGACAAAATTGTTGTCGGTGAAATAGCGGATATCCAGCCGGATGCCGGGGATGACCTGGTCGATATGGACAAAGCCTTTCGGCAGTCCGTTGTCTGCGGCCCGGACATGGCTTGCGGCCGGGACCATGAGCCCCGGCACGATCGCGAGCGCGAGCACGGCACGGCCCGCGCACCCGATGTGCGATCTGTCGGTTCTCATGCCGCACCCCGTCATCCGGCAGGCAATGGACGTTTGGACAGAAGCGCTACCGCCGTCCAGAATGCCAATCATTCGCCGGGTTTGATGGTAGCCGGAGACCGATCGCTGCGTCTATTGAAACGCTGAATCGTCTGCCAGCCCGCCGTCCGGGGATGATTGCTGTCGTTTTGCAGGATCCATTTGACTGGAACGCACGCACGCGGAGACGGACATGATGCGCACCCGGTTCACGGTCTTTTCCCTGTTTGCCCTTGCTTTCGTGGCCGCCGTGCCGACGGCTCCCGGCCTGGCAGCCGACAGGAACACCGATCTTGCCCGTGAGCTGATCGACCGGTTCTACGACGCGCTGGCGCCGGACAGTACGGCGCTCGCGGGCTTTCTCGGCGACAGCTTCCAGATCATCGGATCGGACGGTCCGCGCCTCGATCGCAGCGAGTACCTCAAATTCCCGAAAGCGATCACGGACTACGAGGTCAGCGACATCGTCAGCCGGAATGACGGCGATATCCTCACCGTAACCTTCACGATCACCTATCATGGCCAGTTCAGGAGCAGGCAGCGGGCGGTTCCCGGCCTGCCGCGTCTCGCCGTGTTTCGACAGGCCGGCGCCAGCTGGCAGCTCGTCGCATTTGCCGCGCTCGGCACCGGCATCAATGACGTGACGGTCGAGAGCGGGAAGGCGCTGGCCAGGTTTTTCGAGGCTTTGGCGGGCGGACAGCCGGAGCGGATCCGCGCAGCCCTCTCGCCCGATTTCCAGATCCAGGCTTCGAACGGCAAGGGCTTCGTTCTGGAGGAATACCTGAGCGGCAATCTGCCGGACTGGCAAAAGATGCCAACCGTGCAGGATCTCGTCGCCACGAGCTTCAGCAACACGATGGTGACCCGTTACGTGCTGAAGGTGGATCAGACCCTGGCGCCGGCCATGACCGTGTTCCAGCGCATCAACGGTGAATGGCGCGTTGCCGCACACGGCACCTTCGCGGCGAAAAAGTAGCGGGGCCAAGGGAACGGAGGCACCGTAGCGAATAAATTGCAGTCGATTTCCGTGACGGCGAGACGACAAGCCCGCCGATCCCCAACAGACCGGCGGGCCCGCGTTCAGGCCAACGGGGATCCGAATCATCAGCCCGAATGGCATTTTACCTGATCGTGCTGTTCCCCGCACTGGCGGGTCCGGATTCACAATCGAAAACGTTCCAATGGTTGGTGTATTAATTTGCATGTCCGGCGAGTGAGACGTTGGCACTCCGCAGCGACGTCACCTCGATCGGGCCGCGGAACGACGCATCGGTATCGGCGAGACGGGATATGACGACACCATCTTGCGGGACACTTGCTCCCGTTCCTGTCATCGACATTCGGGACGGTGGCACCCTTCGCCACGCGACCGAAAGCATTCTGCGTGCACGGGCCCTGCGCGACGAATGCATTCGCTGGTTGCCGCGCGTTGCAGTATGGGGACTGCCGGCCATCGATTCGGTCACGCGCCGCTGGATCCTGCGGTCGCGTTCGCCCTATGCAGTCGAGATCAACGCCATCGCGGCCAAGCTCGGCTTTTCAGGGATCTGGTTTCTCAACGGCTGCTACCAGTGGGGGTGCACCGCGCTGGCGCGTGAGGAGAGCGGCCCGCCATGGCTGGCACGAACGCTTGATTGGCCATTTCCGGGCCTCGGCCGGCATGTGGAAATCACCCGGATGCGGGGCTCCGCCGGCGACTTCTTCAATGTGACGTGGCCTGGCTATGTCGGAGTCCTGACGGCGTCAGCGCCGGGGCGTTTTGCCGCCTGCATCAACCAGGCGCCCTTGTGGCGGCGAACCGCACACCCCTGGCTGCGACCCTGCGACATTGCGTTGAATGCATGGCGGACATGGTGGGACCGGTCGATTCCGCCCGACCACCTGCTCCGCGACGTCTTCGAGACCTGCATGACGTTCGAGGAGGCGAGGCGTCGGCTGGAGACAACGCCGGTTGCCCGTCCCGTCATCTATGCCCTGGCCGGCTGCTCTCCCGGAGAACGGTGCGTGATCGAGCGAACGGAAGATGGCTTTTCCAGCCGCACCGACGACACGAGTGCCGCAAACGACTGGCTGCTGAGCCGGCCGCGCTGGGAAGCGCGCGTCGCTGCCGAGGCCCTGTTGACGCGCACCTTCGACGAGGCAGTCGAGAGGAATCGGGCGAGACGGGAGTATCTTGCGGCCTGGTCCGGCTCCTTCGAGGCAAATTTCGATTGGGTCACCCCGCCAGTCCTGAATTCGCAAACCCGGCTCGCGGTGGAAACGTGCCCCGCGAGCGGTGTGCTCCGGGTCATCGGTTACGAACAGAGACAAGGCCAGGAACTGCCGGAACCCGTCACCCTGGTCAGGGCAGCGGAGGGGACGGATTGATGCGCGCCGGCCTCATGTTCCGGACATTATGAGTTATCAGCCTCCGTAGACGCGGCGTCCGGACCGATCGCAGCGATGACGGCCGACTCGACAGTCTCACCCTGGGCACGCACGGCGGCGGTGAGCGACAGCAGGCGCTGCCGGGTGTCGTAGAGCTGATCGACCAGCGAGACCACGACGGGCAGGGTCTCCGTTTCAATCTCGAGGTCGTAGCGCAGCGTGCAGATCATGCGAACCCGCGCGCATTCCATGTCGGTGAAGAGCAGCGTTCCCTCCTGTTGCAGCGGTCTGACCATCTCCTCGCGAATCCAGCCTTCGAGATCGCTGCGTTGCAGGGCGGAGATCGCCTCGACAAGGTCATCGATACGCATCATGACACCATCTCCTTGCGCGGGTCCTGCTCGGTTTTCGGCTGCCACGTATCCAGGAACGTGGCCAGCTCGGGTTCTTCGGCCTGGGGCAGAACGACTTTCAGGTTGATCATCTGATGTCCGCGTTGTCCGGACTTGCGGTTGCGGATGCCGCGGTCGCGCAGTCGCAAGGTGGTGCCGGTATTCGAGCCCTTCGGTACGGTCACCGACACGGGACCGCCGATGGTCGGCACCTTGATCTGCCCGCCCAGCACCGCCTCCTTCAGGGTGACAGGGACCTCGACGTGAATATTGTCGTCCTTGCGGTCAAAGAACGCATGCGGCTCGACATGAAGCTCGACATAGGCATCGCCCGGCGGTCCGCCGCCGAAGCCCGGCATTCCCTGTCCTTTCAGCCGCAGCGTCTGCCGGTCCTCGGCGCCCTCGGGAATCTTCACCTGCAGCGTCTTGCCGTCGGGGAGCGTGATCGTCCGCGTGGCGCCGTTGGCAGCATCAAGGAAACTGACCGGAAGCGAGTAGCTCGCATCCTGGCCGCGCGCCCGCACCGGACCCTGCGACTGACGTGCCCGGCCTGAAAACGCGCGCGCCAGAAATTCCTCCAGTTCCTCGTTGCTGGAAAATCCGTCCTGCGCCGCATGCGAGGACCAGGCAGGACCGTCGGCGAAGTCGCGATAGAACCGCTCCTGCGGCCGCTCCGCTCCGCTGGCATCGATCTCGCCCGCATCGAAGCGCCGGCGCTTCTCCTTGTCCTTGAGCAGGTCATTGGCGGCCGATATGTCCTTGAACCTCGTTTCCGCCTCCTTGTCGCCCGGATGCAGGTCGGGATGGTATTTGCGTGCCAGTTTCTTGAACGCGTCCTTGATGTCCTTGTCGGTCGCGGATCGATCCACGCCAAGGGTTTCGTAAGGGTCCTTCATGCTTCTGATCCCGCTTGAACCACGCCACCACGCGAGCTATCCGGCGCGAGAGGACGGTAGCATTCATTTGCCTGCGCGGGCACGGGCAGTGCGCGGCGGCCGGCAGGAGCCGCGGATCAGGAGCTTGCGGGACGGGATGCGGTCACCGCGTGGGAGGCGAGTGGCGTCAGCTGCCGCGCGACAGGTTCCGGCGGCCTGAGGTCATCATGCGTGCCGGCGCATGTCCGCTGTCACGAGTGAAGCGGACGACAATCGCCGTCGTTCACGACATCGATTTTCGGGAGCGCGCGGGTTAGCGGACGACCTGACCGTCGCGGTCGCTGAGCATCACCGGTCCGCCCGCCTTGATCACGGTCGGGCCCTGTGCGGTCATGATGTCGGTGCCGAGATTCAGCTGGTGCGCGGAGATCGCAAGCACGCCGATCAGCACCGCGGCCGCAAGTCCCACCACCACGATCCTGAGATGGGTGGCCCGGTCTGCGCTGTAGATCAACCAGTTCACGGCAGCCCTGTCCTGATTCTCGTTGTTCTGCGAATGAGTCGCTTCCGACCATTCAATAACGACAGGATAGGACCGGTTCCGGCGGCGGCTAATTGTACCTGCGTATAGGGGCCGCCTCATTTCGTATACCCGGGCATTGCCGCGGCCGGGGAGGCGGGGGATCAGGAAAAGCCCGTTTTTCCCTGTTTTTTCCGCGTTTGTTCGCCCTCGATCCCCGCTTTTGCGGGGACGAGCGGGGCGTGGTTCGCAGCCGGGTGGTTTGCCGGGGAAATCGCGCCTTCTGTGACCCCCGTCACAGCGCCGGGCCCGCCGCGGCCTAATGTGCCTG
>CAZUDR010000155.1:0-7609 GCA_964618715.1 uncultured Undibacter sp.
ATTTGGAAAGCCACCCCGAATTGCGGACCACCGATTTCTACACGAGCCATGAGGCGCTGCTGCTCGGCTTCGAGCAGGCGCTGACCCGCGTCGACTCCACCACGGGTGACTGGTATGCCACCTCGGGCCACATGCTGTGGATCGGCGATCGCACGCGCCAGCATGATCACGCCCACGTCGAATATGCCCGCGGCATCAGGAATCCGATCGGACTCAAATGCGGTCCGTCGCTGAAGGCCGACGATCTGCTGCGCCTTATTGATATTCTGAACCCCGACAATGAAGCCGGCCGGCTCACGCTGATCGGTCGCTTCGGTGCGGAGAAAGTCGGCGACCATCTGCCGGCGCTCATCCGCGCGGTCCAGCGCGAGGGCAGGACGGTCGTCTGGTCGTGCGATCCGATGCATGGCAACACGATCACATCGGCCGGAGGCTACAAGACCCGCCCGTTTGACCTGATCCTCAAGGAGGTGCGCCACTTCTTCGAAGTGCATCATGCGGAAGGCACATATGCAGGCGGCATACACCTGGAGATGACCGGGCAGAACGTTACCGAATGCACTGGCGGTGCCCGGGCAATCAGTGAAGCAGACCTCAACGACCGCTATCACACGGTCTGCGACCCGCGGCTCAACGCCGAACAGGCGATCGGCCTCGCCTTCCTGCTGGCAGAACTGCTCAAAAAGGAAGGTGCGGGCAAGCCGGTGCCGATGCCGGCCGCGGCGGCCTTCTAGGCAGCAGGGGCATGGCAGTTATTCCGCCGGCCGGACCGTGATTGCCGCGCTGGCGGGCAGGCGTTAGACCTGTGCCCATGAACGCTCGCCCGGCCGACAGCCTCGCAATCGCGGTGGCGCAGCTGAATTCCATTGTCGGCGACATCGCCGGCAATGCCGAGCGCGCGCGCAAGGCGCGGGCCGAGGCGGCCGCACAGGGTGCGGACCTGATCGTGTTTCCCGAACTCTACATCGCCGGTTATCCGCCCGAAGACCTCGTGCTCAAGCCTGCGTTCCAGGCGGCATGTCGCTCGGCCATCGAGCAGCTCGCGCGCGAAACCGCCGATGGCGGGCCGGCACTGGCGATCGGCACACCGTGGCTGGATACGGGCAAGCTCTACAATGCTGCCGCATTGCTTGATGGCGGCCGCATTGCCGCACTGCGCTACAAGGTCGACCTGCCGAATTACGGCGTGTTTGACGAAAAGCGCGTCTTCGCAGCCGGACCGATGCCGGGGCCGGTCAGCTTCCGTGGCGTGCGCCTGGGCTTGCCGGTCTGCGAGGATATCTGGGGACCCGAGCCGGCCGAATGCATCGCCGAGACCGGCGGCGAGATCCTGCTGGTGCTCAACGGTTCACCTTACCGTCACGGTGTCGCGGATCAGCGGCTCAACGTAATGGTGCCACGCATCAACGAAACCGGCCTGCCGCTGATCTACGCGAACCAGGTCGGGGGCCAGGACGAGCTGGTGTTCGACGGTGCCTCGCTTGCGCTTAACGCCGACTGTTCGGTGGCGTTTCAGCTTGCTTCCTACCAGGAAATGGTGGCGACGACGCGCTGGCGCCGGGAGGGTAACACGTGGCGCTGCGATGACGGACCGAAGATGGTGGCGCTCGAGGGTGACGAGGCTGATTATGCCGCCTGCGTCATCGGCCTGCGCGACTACGTCAACAAAAATGGCTTTCCCGGGGTGGTGATCGGCTTGTCTGGCGGCATCGATTCCGCGCTGTGCGCGGCGATCGCGGTCGATGCGCTCGGGGCTGAACGTGTGCGCTGCCTTATGATGCCCTACCGCTTCACTGCCCAGGAGTCGCTCGACGATGCCGCGGCATGTGCCAAGGCGCTCGGATCGGACTACAGGGTCTTGCCGATTGCGCCAGCGGTCGAGGGCTTCGGGGAAGCTCTCAAGCCGTTGTTTGCCGGCCTGCCGCGCGACGTGACCGAAGAAAACCTGCAGGCGCGCGTGCGTGGCACGATCCTCATGGCGATTTCCAACAAGTTCAATGTGATGCTGGTGACCACCGGCAACAAGTCGGAAATGTCGGTCGGCTATGCCACGCTCTACGGCGACATGAACGGCGGCTTCAACCCGATCAAGGACATCTACAAGACAGAGGTGTTCCGCCTCGCGCGGCTGCGCAATGGCTGGAAGCCGCCGGGCGCGATGGGGCCCGACGGTCGCGTGATCCCGGAGAACATTCTCACCCGCCCGCCCTCGGCCGAGCTGCGTGAGGACCAGAAGGACGAGGATTCGCTGCCACCCTACGACGTGCTCGATGCGATCCTCGCGCGACTGGTCGAAGGCGAGGAATCCGTCGCCACCATCGTCGCGGACGGCTACGATCGGGACACGGTGGTGCGCGTTGAACGTCTGCTCAACGTTGCCGAGTACAAGCGCAGGCAGGCTGCGCCGGGTGTCAAGGTGACGCTGAAGAATTTCGGCCGGGATCGCCGCTATCCCATCACCAACCGATTTCGCGATTCCGGAGACCCGCCGGCACCACCCGACGATTCGATCTTGACCGGCCAACCGGCCAAATCCGAAGCCTTCGATTATTGACGGGTCGGGGCCTGGCTATCCCGCTGCAAGAACGTCGGTCCGATCGTACGTACCTTGCGCTTGGTCGTGTCGTTGGTGCCCGATGCTTCCGCCGCCGGTGGCTGGGCGGCTGCGGTGCTCTTGGCCGGTGGATTGACCCGGATCGGTTTGCCGTCGGCACCGATGCGCGGCTGCGACATGCGCCTGGCGTCGTTCTCGTCGACGATAAAATCGCCTGGCGCGAGCGTGATGTCGGGGCCGGTGCCCTTGAGCGCTTCGTACCAGCTTTCGCCCGGGCGGCGACAACTGCAGGCCGGGTTGAGCGCCTTGCGATACTCAAACGCGGTCGGCAGCTCGCTGTAAAGGCGGCCGTTGAGCGACACCGCTTGCGATACGTCCTCGCCGGGGTTGTGATACGTGTACAGCGAGACCTCGGCAGCAGGGCACATGCGCTGGCAGACCTCCGCGTCATCGCGAAAACGATCCGGCGTTGTGGAGAACGAGATCGGGAAGTAGTAGCCGTCGCAGGTGCGCACGCAGACCGTCCGATAGGTGCCGCCCAGTTCACCCGGCGTTCCCTGGAAGATGCCGCCGCCGAAGAGGCGATCAAAGAAGCCGCCCTGTTGACCGGCGATCGCCGCCGACCGGTATTGCGAGCCGCACCCGTTGTTGCCCAGCGCGATCAGCAACGATTGCCGCTGTGCGGCGCGTTCGGTGGTATTGCCGCTCATCCGTTCGAGCTGGTTCTGCAGGCGCTCCAGCTTGAGACGCTGGCGGCCGATCTCGCTGTCGAGCGCGCCGCATTGCCGTGGAGGATTGGTGAAGATCGAGAAGAAACCGGAGCGTTCACAGCCCATCCGGCGTGCGCGCGCGACCAGCCTGTCGACTTCGAATTGCTGGCGATTGACCGCATCTTCCGCCTGGAAAATCCGGTCGGCGCGAGCCGGGTCGTCGTTGCCGCGGTCGAGCGAGGCTAGCTGGGCCTCCAGCCGCTGGCACGTTGCGCTCTGCGCCTGGGCGAGGGCGGTGCTGAAGGCCACGACAATTGCGGCAGCCGCCCAAAGCTGAAACAGGGGTCCAATCATGGGAGCGCACTCTAAACCGCAAATTATGGCAGCGCGAGGATGACCCATGGGCGGAAAATCGTTAATGGGCCCGTGCCGTTTCTGCCCGCAGGTTCCAGAGGACGCCGGCAACGATGATCAGGGCGCCGAGCAGCACGAAAATGTCGAGTTGCTCGCCATAAAACGCCCAGCCCACAAGCGCAATCAGCGGAATTCGCATGAAATCCAGCGGCACCACCAGGGTGGCGTCCCCGGCGCGGAAGGCGTTGCTGAGGCAATAGTGAGCCGAGAGGCCGGCAACGGCGATTCCCAGTACGGGCAGGATGTCCTTGGTCTCGAATCGCGCAAATGATTCGAGGTCGCTGCCCACGAGCGCAATCGGAAACTGGATGATCGTCATCCAGAACACGATGCCGAATGTTGTTTCGGTTCTGGTCAGTTGCTTGGTGGTGATCATGGTGATCGCGTAGCCGAAAGCAGCCAGCAGAACGAGGATTGCCGCGGGGTTGAAACTCGCGACGCCCGGGCGGAGGATGACCAGCACGCCCACCAGACCGAATACGACCACCCCGAGTCGGCTCGGTGTCATCCGCTCGTGCAGCAGCCATACCGCAAGCAGGGCGGTCCAGGCCGGCATGGTGAACTCCAGCGCGAACACCGTGGCCAGTGGCAACATGGTCAGGCTGAGCGCCCATGCATACTGCGCAGCGAAATGCACCGTATTGCGCAACAGATTGAGCCCCATGCGCCGCGGCATGGTGTACATCCGCAAATCCGGACGCACCGCGAGCAAGGCGAGCAGGATCAGCAGTGAGCCCCCGCTACGAATCGCCAGGATCTCGAAGATGCTCAGTCCCGCCCACGCCAGCTGGCGGACGGACACGGCCATGATCGAGAAGGAGAGCAGGGCGCCGCCCATCCAGAGGACGACACGGAGAATGACGCTGCTTGCCACGGATGAAGGTGCCGCTGTGATGCGAGGTCGGGAAATTGCCGGGGCGATTTAGCAGGCCGGACGGCTGCCGTCACTCCGCGTCCGGCTGATTTTCGGGCCGTGCCTTGTCGAATGCAGGAAGTTTCAGGCAGGCAGCGTCGACCGCGACAATCTTGGGAAAGGCGTCGAGCGGAACCTTGAGCCGGCGGGCATTGAACACCTGCGGTACCAGGCAGACGTCGGCCACCGTGACATGCGCACCGAACGCATAGGGCCCGGGGCTGATCACCGCCTCAATCGCCTTGAAGCCCTCGGTCACCCAGTGGTGGTACCAGGTATCGATCTCCGCCTGATCGTGTTTCATCTGGCGCTTGAGATATTGCAGCACGAGCAGGTTGTTCAGCGGATGGATGTCGCAGGCAACGATCTGCGCGATTGCCCGGACCCTGGCGCGTGCGAGCACATCGCCGGGCAGCAACGGGGGCTCGGGATGAAGATCGTCGAGATAGTCGATGATCGCCAGCGACTGCGTCAGCACATCGCCGTTTGAAAGTTCCAGCGCCGGCACGCGCATCTGCGGATTGATCGCCATGAATTCCGGCTTGCGCTGGTAGCCGCCGTCCCTGGTCAGGTGAACGGGGACCATGTCGTAGGGCAGACCCTTGAGGTTGAGCGCGATGCGAACGCGATAGGCGGCGGACGAGCGGAAATAGGTGTAGAGTTTCACGGCATTTCCCGGCTGTTGCGGAAGGGGTAGCCAATGTTATCCGGAGCGGCCACCGTTGGCGAGTTCGGCGGCAAGCTGCGCGGAGCGTTCCGTCAGTTTCCTCAGCGCGCGGTCGAGCGCCGCACGATCTGCCGCATCGACCGAATCCATCAGCTGGCGGGCGAAATTGAGCGCACTCGGCGCCAGCTCGCCGTAGACCTCGCGGCCGGCCGGCGTCAGTGACAGGAAAGCCTCGCGCAAATCGGCGCGATTGACGCGTCGCGTTACCAGTTTGCGGCGCTCGAGCACGGCGACCGCGCGCGAAACCTTCGTCTTGTGCATGTGGCTGTGTTGGCCGATCGCCTTGGCGGTCATCATGCCGAACTCACCCAGCGTCACCAGCACCCGCCATTCCGGCACACCGATCCTGTAGCGCTCGGCGTAGATGCGCGAGAGAGCCTGCGAAACCAGATTGGCGCAAACATTGAGCTGGTAGGGAAGAAACTCGTCGAGCTTGAGTGCCGGCTCGCCCGCAGCCGCGGGCTGGGTCGGCGCTCCCAGAGCACGCTCGTCATTCATCCTGGCGCACCCCGCAGTTCCCCGGCGCCGACTTGGCCGTCGGTCCCCGCCGGCCTGCGCGCGTGGCGCGAACATTGGCCGAAGTTGGGACCGCGTGCAACGAATTTGGAAATGCTCTAAACTACGTCGCGGACGGGGCTTTTTGCCGCGGTTGTCGTCGACAGCACGCGCCGCGGTGGGAGGCGGGGCTCCGGGGTGACGGGAGGTTACCGGTTTCGTCGACAGGTCTTCCATTGACCCTAGTTGCAGTTGCAACTAAGGAGGCGTTTTCCGGTTCATGCGTGGAGTTGACGTGATGACATCCGGCTACATGTCCGGTTTCGGCAACAGCTTCGAGACGGAGGCCCTGGCGGGCGCGCTTCCGGTCGGTCGCAACTCGCCACAGAAGGTCAACTACGGCCTCTACGCCGAGCAGCTGTCCGGGTCGCCCTTTACAGCGCCCCAGGCAACCAATCAGCGCTCATGGCTCTACCGCATCCGGCCGACGGTGCGGCACAACGGCCGCTTCGCCAAGGTCGACAATGGCTATTGGCGCACGGCGCCGACGCGCGAGGACACCGACCTGCCGATCGGTCAGTTCCGCTGGTCGCCGTCGCCGGTCCCGGACGAGAAGCTCACCTTTATCTCGGGGCTGCGAACCATCACCACGGCCGGCGACGCCGACACGCATGCCGGCATGGCGGCGCATCTTCTGTTCGTCACCCGGTCGATGGAGCGCGAGCACATCTTCAACGGCGACGGCGAATTCCTCGTCGTGGCGCAGCAGGGCAAGATCCGGTTCCGCACCGAGTTCGGCGTGATCGAGATCGAGCCCGGCGAAATCTGCATCATCCCGCGCGGGGTGATCTTTCGCGTCGAGCTGGTCGACGGGCCGGTGCGCGCCTATGTCTGCGAGAACTACGGCGGCGGTTTCACGCTGCCCGACCGCGGGCCGATCGGCGCCAACTGCCTCGCCAATCCGCGCGACTTCCTCACGCCGGTGGCGGCCTACGAGGACGTCGAGGGTCCGCATACCCTTTATGTAAGGTGGGGCGGCGAGCTCTTCGCAACGAAGACCGACTATTCCCCGCTCGACGTCGTCGCCTGGCACGGCAACTACTTCCCGTACAAATACGATCTGCGCCGCTTCTCGCCGGTCGGCGCCCTGCTGTTCGACCATCCCGACCCGTCGATCTTCACGGTGCTGACCTCGCCGTCGGAAACGCCGGGCACCGCCAATATCGACTTCGTGATCTTCCCCGAGCGCTGGATGGTGGCGGAGAACACGTTCCGGCCGCCGTGGTATCATCGCAACATCATGTCCGAGTTCATGGGACTGGTGTACGGCGTCTACGACGCCAAACCGGAAGGGTTCGTGCCCGGCGGCATGAGCCTGCACAACCAGATGCTGCCGCACGGCCCCGACACCGACGCCTTCGAGCACGCCAGCAATGTCGAACTGAATCCGGTGAAACTGTCGGACACGCTGGCCTTCATGTTCGAGACGCGCTTCCGCCAGCGCGTCACGAAATATGCCGCCGGCCTTGACAGCCTGCAGGACGACTATGTCGACTGCTGGTCGGGCCTGAAGAAGCACTTCGATCCGAAGCGGCGCGAGCCGACATAACATGAAGCTCGCGTCTCTCAAGGATGGCCGTGATGGCCGCCTGGTCGTTGTGTCGCGGGATCTCACCCGCTGCGCCGGCGCGCAGGCCGTGGCGCCGACGCTGCAGGCCGCCCTCGATGGCTGGGACGCGGCCGCGCCGCGGCTGACCGAAATCGCCGACGCACTGGAGGCGGGCCGCATCGCGCAC
>CAZUDR010000156.1:0-7552 GCA_964618715.1 uncultured Undibacter sp.
GAAGGTCAATTCTGCGCTCGACAACGCGATCAATTTTTTCACCGCCCAGGGCCTGACCGTGCGCGCCAACGATCTTAATGCGTTGCTGGACGCGATGTCGAACGGCATCAACACGATTCAGGCGGCGGACAACGGCATCTCGGCAATCACCAAGCTGGTACAGTCGGCACAATCGCTCGCAACCCAGGCGCAGCAGACCACCGACACGACCGTCCGTGCCAACCTGTCGTCTCAGTTTGACGCCCTCATGACCCAGATCGGCCAGCTGGCCGGTGACGCCGGTTTCAACGGCATCAACCTGCTCGGCGGCGACACCCTGACCGTCACCCTGAACGAGACGGGCACCTCGACCATCGCTGTGACCGGCGTTGACTACACCAATGCCGCGGCCGCTCCGCTGAGTATTTCCGCCTCGGCCAACAACTGGGCGTCCAGCGCCGACATCGCTGCGGCAGCGACCGACTTGTCTGCGGCACTCACCACGCTGCGCTCGCAGTCGCAGTCCCTCAGCTCGAACCTGCAGGTCGTGCAGATTCGCCAGAATTTCACCAAGGAAATGATCAACACCCTGAACACGGGCGCCGACAATCTCACGCTGGCCGACAGCAATGAGGAAGGCGCCAACCTTCTTGCGCTGCAGACACGCCAGCAGCTGTCGACGACAGCCCTGTCGCTGGCCGCGCAGGCAGACCAGAACGTGCTGCGGCTGTTCCGTTAACGCAGTACGGCTGTCACACCTTGGCAGCCGCAGGGAGCAGCATTCGATGGGCCTCAAGGTCGAACTGAAGCCGTGAGATCGCTTCATTCTCGGCGATTGTCTGGTCACCAATGGCGAGCAGCGGACACGACTGCTCGTCGAAGGCCAGGCGCCGATCCTGCGCGAGAAGGATATCATGACGCCGGAGCAGGCGGATACGCCTGCCAAGCGCATCTATCTCGTCGTCCAGTTGATGTACACCTCGCGCAATCCGGCCATCCACCACGATACCTATTTCGCCCTCATGCGCGACCTGGTGCAGGCGGCACCCAGTGCGTGGCCGCATATGGTCGAAGTCAGCAATCACATCCTGGCCGGCGAAATGTACAAGGCGCTCAAGAGTGCCAAGGCCCTTATTGCCTACGAGAAGGAGCTACTCGACCATGCAAGACGCGGCGAAGACATACGGCACGATCGCCAAGCAGACCGCAAGTCCGCGTGAGCTGGAAGCCGACCTCCTGCTCAACGCAGCGGCGCGTTTGCAAGCGATCCACGACAGTTGGGACGGCAACCAGTCCCAGCTTGACGCCGCGTTGCACTATAACCGCAAGCTCTGGTCGATCTTCGTGACTTCGGCGACGAGCCCCGAAAATCCGCTCCCTGCTGCCGTGCGGCAAAACGTGGCCAATCTCGGAATCTTTGTGTTCAACCAGACGCTGGCGGTGCTGGCCAATCCGAAGCCCGGCGATCTCGGCCCACTGATCAACATCAACCGCCAGCTGGCGGCCGGGCTGCTCGGTCGGGCGGCCTGACCGGACAACAGAAGCAAGACAAAAACCGCGGCCGAGGCCGCGGTTTTTTTTGTGCTCCGGCGCGACGCTTGAGGACTAGCCGATATAGTTCACCAGGCTCGTCTGGAACAGCATGGCGGTGGTCTGCATCGAAGCCTGCATGCGCGTTTGCAGCGCCAGGATCTGGGCGCCCACTTCCTCGTTGGTAACGCCCTGTATCTCCTGCAGGAACTCGCCCAGCGTTGCGCTGGTCTGCTGGTGACGGCTTTTCGCGGCATGGACGGACGTGTGCGCGCTGGCAAGCTCGGCTGCAATGTCGCGGATGGTCTGGACGCCGGTGCCGGGAGTCAGATTCGAGATCAACCGATGGTTCAGCGACGCACTCAGGCTGGCGGCGTCCGGATCGGATGGCGTGATGGTCACGGCGGCGAGATTCGCCATGTTCTGCACGACGTTGCGGATGGCAACCTCGTTGGCACGCGCGCCGTATGACACGACCAGTGACTGATCGATCCGCGCCGTCGCGGTCGAGCGGGCCGGGTCGGCGCCGAGTTCGCCGGTGTACCAGATCACGGTGTCGGTTATGGTACCCGCGACCTGGCTCGTCGCGGAGTCAAACGGAGGACCATTGACCCGCAGAGGCGGATTGGTGGCATCGCCGTCGAAGAATTCGTTGGATGCGGCAACCGACGAGGCCGCCGTCAGCGCGGTCGCGGCGAGCGTCCCCAGCGCGGTCGTCAGCGCGGTCTGCAAGTTGGTCGTGGTTGCGGCCGGCGTTGCACCGATCGTGAACTGATTTTTTCCGGGCGGCGAACTGGTGGTGGCCGTCAGCGTGAGATTTTCGGTGCTTCCGTCAGGCAAGGTGAAGCGGAATGTAATTGTGTCGCCGTCGTTGGGATTGCCGCCCGAAAGATCGACGGTGAGCGAGGCGGGCGAGCCGGCGGGGCCACTGGTGGTGGCATTGGTCAGGGCCGACGTAACCGACGCGAGTTTGAAGCCGAACGGAGAAACGGCGTCCTCGTCCACCTGTACCGACGTCGCGGTGGGTGTGCTGAGCACCAGGCGACCGAGGCCGCTGGCACCAAGATCAGCCTGGTTGCGTTCCGAGATGAGCTGTTTCAGACCGGCCTGGGTGCCGTTGCCGTTCAGGATGTGGTCAAGCGACTCAACGGCCTGCTGGTCGGTGGCCCGGCCGGAAAACAGGTAGCGGTCGCCGGCCCGCGTATTGAGCATGCCGAGCACCTGGTCGAGAGAATTGAGCGCAGTCTGCTGCGCCAGGGTGACGCCGCTCCCGTTCAGGCCTATTGGCACGTCCACCATGGCCTTCTTCACCATCGAGGTGAGGTCGGTCATGCCGTCCAGCGCACTGTTCATCAGTTCAATGCGGGTCATCACGTTTTCGATCGTGTTGTTGTAGCCGCCGATCGCCGAAAGCTGCGAATTCAGGCTGACCGTCACACCCCGATCGATGCCAAGGCCGGCATAGTTATCGGACTTCAGCCCGGTCGACAGCTGGCGTTGCAGATCATCGAACTGCTTGCGCATATTGACCAGCTGCTGGACGGCAAGCGCAGAAGAATTCGCGACCGAAGAAACGCTCATAGCGGCCTCATATCTGCAGCAACGCGTCGAGCATGGCCTTGACCGCCGTCAATACCCGCGCGTTGGCAGCATAGGAATTCTGTAAAGTCAGGAGATTGGCCATTTCCCGGTCAATATTGACGCCGGCGGTCTCGTTGAAGCGCTGCTGCAGGGTATTGAGCACGACATCCTGGCCCTGCTTCAGATTCTGGGCCGCATTGGCGGCTTCGCCCTGATGGCTGATGACCTGGCGCAGGAACGTGTTGAGCGTGCCCGTAAAAGGCGTCGCGGTCGTGCCAATTCCGGAGTTCGGCTCGAAGGTCAGTGATGTCGCGGTAAGCTGCTGATAGATGAAATCCGGTCGCGTGCTGTCGCCGGCGGCGGTTCCTGCCTGATAGATCACGAGGGTGGACGGATCGGACACTACCGCTGCGTTCACCGCGATGCGCGCCGCCAGGCCAACGCGTTGCACGCCGGTTGCCGTGATCGCGCCCGTATACGCCGACGATGTGCCATCAGTGAAGAATTGAAATTCGGCACTTCCTCCGGCCAGCGAGGTCACGGTTGCCGTTGCGCTGACCGCATCCACGTTCACCGTGTTGGCGGCGCCGTCATCGAGGATTTCGAGAGTCGTGCCCGCCGGATTCGAGGCCGTCATTCCGGTCCCGGCAAATGCAGTATTGATCTGGGCGATCACCGAGGCGATGCCGCCGGAAAAATCGATTCCGACCACCGTGTCGTTCGGATCCGGCGTGACCGTGTTGGACAGCGGCAGGACCGACGGATCGTCGACACGCACCAGTGTCATCGTGTACGCCGTGCTGGTGCCCACATCGGTATAGTTGACCGTGATCGTGTTGCCGTTCGACAGGCTTCCGATATCGATATCAAACCCGGCCTGCGCGCCGGCCACGACAGCCGTGCCATCGGTGGTCTGGTTCGACAGTGCGGTGGCCATGGCGGAGGCAATGGCGTCGAGCTGGTTTTGCGCCTGCACCAGATCCTGATCGCGCATCTGCAGATAGGCGGCGATGGTGCCGGACCGGATGGAATTGTTCTGGATCAGATCAACCGTATTGCCGCCCACCAGGGTGGCGGTGATTGTCCCGAGCGAAGACAGCGCCGGGTTGGCATCCCATTGCGAGGCCGGCGTAATGGTGCCCTGCGCATTGAAGGACAGCACGGCGGCCTCGGCGCCAACCAGCTGGGTGCCGGAAGCGGTCAGTATGTTGACCTGGTTGTAGTCGCCCTCGATGACCTTGATATCCATCAGCTGGGACAGCTGATCGATATAGAAATCGCGTTGATCCAGCAGGCTCATGGCTTCGGCGCTGCCGCTCGTCGCGCCTGCGAGCTTCTTGTTGATCGACGCGATCTGGGTCATCGCGTTGTTGGCTTGCGTCACGGCATTGGCAATGCCGAGTTCGGCATCGCCGCGCAGCCCCTGGATGGCGTCGCTCATCTGGTTGAGCTTCTGCGTCAGCAGCTGCGCAGTGCTGATCACCGCCGAGCGGGCCGCCGGGTCGTCCGGACTGGTGGACAGGGCCTGCAAGGCGGTTGTGAACTTGTTGTAGGCGGACTCCAGCGTGCTGCTTGAACCGGGCTGACCGTAGATATCCTGAATCTGGTCGTAAAACCGGGCGCGCGTATCCGCATAGAACGCGCCGGAATTTTCCACCCGCAATTGACGCTGCACGTACTGGTCGAGTGCGCGTCTCACTTCGCCGATACGCACGCCGACCGTGGTATCGCTTGCATTGGCAGCGATCTGATCGATGGTCTTGCGCGTGTAACCGGGCGTATCGGCGTTGGCGACGTTGGACGACACCAGGGCAATGCTGGCCTGGTTGACCTGCAACCCGGACAGGGCGGATACCAGCGCTTGCGTCAAGCCGCTCATGTGACAGTCCCGATCAACCGCAACACGCTTTTTGTGAGGTCAACGCCCGGTTAGCGGATGACGTTGAGCAGATCCTGCGACATCTGGTTGGTGGTGGTGATGACCCGCGTATTCGCGGAATAAGCCTGCTGCGTCACGATCAGTTTCGTGAACTCGGTCGCGATATCGGTATTTGACGCTTCCAGCGACTGACCGAGGATCGAACCGGTCGCGCCGAGCAATGCCGTGCCGGACTCCGGAGTTTCCTGGTATGCACCTCCGTCCAGGGCCTTGAGATTGTTCGGACTGTTGAAATGAACCAGCGGAATCTGGGCGAGCGCAACGTTCTGTCCGTTGGAGAACGTGCCAACAATGTTGCCGGCATCGGAGACGCCGATCGACTCGAGCTGACCGGCCGCATAGCCGTTCTGCTGCAGGTTGTTGACGGTTGCGGTTCCGCTGGTGCTGGCGAACTGGGTGACCGACCCGCTGGTGGTGCTCAGGGTCAGCGCGCCGATCGAGATGCCGTTGAGGGTGACGCCGGCCAGCGCCACGCTGGGAATGGCCGGATTCAGCTGACCGGTCGAATCAAAGACAAAGCTCTGGCCGGTGTTTCGCCAAGCGACTGTCGCGCCGGTTGCCGTGGAATCCTCCTGATAAAACAGCTCCCAGGTGTCGGTACCGCCGGCCGCGACACTGTCGACCTTGGCCCAGCGGAACTGGAGACTGGCCGGCGTGCCGGTCGCATCGTAGACCGTGACCGAACCACCATCGATCGACTCGTCGACAAAGGTCGCCACTTCGCCACCGACGACCGTCCCGGTGCCCGCGATGGTCGGATCGGTCGCGAAGTCAGCGGGGTCGAGAAGTTCCGAGTCGGCAACCGTGGGATCGTAGGCGTTGGTCTGCGGGATGGTGGGAAGATTGAGGCCGTAGATTACGGCAGTCGTCGGGTTCGCCGGCAGGAAGTTGTTTTGGAACTGCAGCGGCGCCACGACACTGCCGGTCGGGACACCCGTGGTCGGGTCGATCGGCAGCCCTTCGAGATAGTAGCCGGCACCGTTGACCAGATAGCCCTGGGCGTCGAGCTGGAAGTCGCCGCGCCGCGTGTAGCTGTTGACACCGCCGAAAACCGGTGCGTTCCCCGAAAAGCCGAGCGGTGACTGCACGACGAAATAGCCATCGCCGTTGATGGCCATGTCGGTACCCGTCGTTCCCGCCTGGATCGCTCCCTGGACGGTATTCGTCGGGTTCGAAAATGCGAGCACGCCGCCCGAAACCTGGGATCTCGGGTCAGACGCGCCTGGGATCAGATCCTGAAAACTGGTATTGATGCCCTTGTAGGAGATCGTCTGGGAGTTGGCGATATTGCCGGAAATGTTTTGCATGGCAAACGATTGTGCCTGCAGACCGCTTACCGCAGACGTCAGCGCATTAAACAGACCCATGGTGCTTCTCCACTGGCGATACCCCGGCCCATGACGCGGCCGCTGCGGACGATCCCGCGGCACGCTCGTCGCAATCCCCGTGCCATTAAAATTATTCAATAATTTCAAATATTTATAAAGAGGCGCGTGCCGGATGCGGCTGGCGCTTTCTGCCGTCGAGCGGCAGAATTTGCCGACCGGCGACGCTCAGACAGTGTGCGTGCGGAAGATGTCGCCGGAGGTCAGGCCGCCGGTCCGCGGACGGCGCGATCGAGAAGATCCTCGAGCGCGGTGACGGTCGTCCGGTCGCGGTAAACCTTGTGCTTGTTTTCAGCGATGCGGCCGCGCAAGGCGCTGCGCGCCGCAGGCTCGTTCGCCAGCCGCACGGCGATCGACACGTAGTCATCGATCGATTCCGCAATCGTGTCGCGGACGTCCATCATCTCCAGGATCGCCGCGCTGTGACGGCCGCGCATGAACGCGCCGCGCATGGTCACGATGGGCAGATCGTGCGGCAGGCTCTCGAGCGCGGAGTTGCAACCGGACCAGCCGATGCTGTCGAGGAAGACGTCGCAAAGTCCGGCCGCGGCCACAAACTTGCTCTGGCTCAGGCGGTCAAGGAAGACGCAATAGTCGTCAGCCCGCAGACCGGCGGCCGCGAACGCACGATCGAGTCGCTCGCGGACGGTCGCGGTCACCGCGGGCGCGCCAAAGTGACGAAGGAAAACGAACTGGCAGTCGCCGGCGGCCTGCGCGATCCGCACAAGAGCCTCGTCGTGCTGCGGCAGATACTTGTACAGCGACTGCGCGCTCCAGAATACGGTCGCGCCGTCGCGCAACCCGAGTTCCGCGCGCGTGACAGGGACGGGCTCCCCTTCGACCGGTTCGTAATAGATCGACAGGTTGGGAAGGCGAACCAGTTTCTCCGTGTAGTACGTATCGGCCTCCGGCGGCTCCATGAGGTCGCTCGACAGGAAGTAGTCGAGGGTCGACAGGCCGCTCGTTTCCGGATGTCCCCACGAGTTGCACTGCACCGGCGCAAGCCGTTGTGCGGCGAGCTGCAGCGAGGACGTGTCCATGAGCAGGCCGGGATAGATCAGCACGTGCGGTGCGTCGGTGAGAATCTCGCGACGCCAGCCATCCGTATCCATCGTGCGATGGACGAAGCGGTCGAAGA
>CAZUDR010000157.1:0-7509 GCA_964618715.1 uncultured Undibacter sp.
GCCTCGATGCGTTTCTCGCCGCCGCCTTTCAGCGCCGCGGCGCGCCGCTGCTCCAGCCTGTCGAGAATATCCTTCATGGCAGCCCCTGCCCCGGAATCCGGCCTGACGCAGGAATAGCACGGAGACCCGGGGATTTCTGCCGCTGTCGTCCCGGGCGACCGGGCCAACGGGTCCGCGCAAAGCGCGGCCCGATGACAGGCTCCGCGAGGGAGGCCCGGGCCCCGTAACCCCCCGGTCTGTCCACCCCTCCGTACAGGGGTTACGGGTCCCCGCTCCCCGCCTGCGCGGGGACAGGCTGCGCGGGGACGACAACAGAACACGCCGCCACCAACGCCGATCACATTCTCCGCTGTCGTCCCCCGCGAAAGCGGGCACCTCATTTTCTGCTGTCATCGCCCGCGAAGGCGGGCGATCCAGTAATCACGGAAAACCCGGTGGATAATGGGTCCCCCGCTTTCGCGGGGAACGACAGCAGGGATTCTCACGCCTGCGCCGGCGTCGCCGGCTCTGGCGCGCGGCGGTTGAAGCTCCACAGCGCAAAGGCGATGCCCAGCATCACCAGGCCGCCGAGCAGCACCGAGGCCGGCGTGGCGCCGAGCCGCTCGAACCACTGGGTGTAGAAGTGGATGGCGCCGAAGGCCGCCGCCACATTGACCAGCCAGCGCCGGTTGGCCTTCGCCGCCCAGACGCCGGCGGCGACCAGCACCACCGCCCAGGCGATGCTGAACACCCAGTCCGGGATCACCGTGTCGTTGATGAAGTACGAATAGGCGTTGCGGCTGCTCATGCCGCGCAACAGCATCAGCGGATCGCCCCACAGCGAGCCGATCCAGAAGCCGAAATTGACCAGCACCACCGCGGTGCGCGAGGCCATCAGCGCCAGCCGCTCGTAGTCGGCGCCCAGACGATGCGAGAGGTTGTAGGCGACGAAGGCCAGGGCGGAGAACAGCACGATGGTCAGCGTCGGCTCGAAGATCGCCAGCGAATAGCTGGCGTGGCTGTAGCCGGTGCGCGCGCCGAGACAGGCCGACGCGGCCAGCACGGCGAGCGCGATCAGCAGGCTCGAGCGCGCGGCGATCGCGGCCAGCGCCAGCGCGGCGGTGACGACCAGCATCGAGGCGAGCGAGCCCTCGCCCCAGGCGATCACCCCGCCGGCGAACATCAGCGCGCCGATGACGAGGCAGATCTGGCCGAACACGCTCCACTGCTGCACGCGGTTCAGCACGATGCCGCAGCCGGCGGCGAACAGCGCGACGCCGAGCAGCACCGCGGTCATCGGCGTCGGCACCAGCGCCACCGCGCCGGCGGCGATCGACACCACGGCAAAGCCGATCAGGATGTTGATGGCGAGCGAGCCGGTCTCCTGCGAGGCCAGCGCCTTCAGCTTCTCGGCCTCCTCGCGCGTCAGTTTGCCGTCCTCGACCAGCTTCGACAGATCGAGCGTGACCTTCATGTGCGCCCTGCCCCCGTTGCGGCCGACTCGGGCCGGTCGAAGGGATAGCATGCCGACTTTGCAAGTGTCCTGCGGAGCGCCGGGGGGAGGCTTGGCATTGCCGGCCAGCCTGCCTACAAGGCAGCCCATGTCCGCGCCGGCAACGTCCGACCAGCTGCTCCAGCAGGGGCTTTTCCATCACCGCCAGGGCCAGCTCGCCCAGGCCATGGAACGCTATACGGACGTGCTGCGCACCGATCCGCAAAACGCCGACGCGCTCTATTACGTCGCGGTGGTCGCCTGCCAGGAAGGCCAGTTCAGGCAGGGAGTCGATCTTGCCCGCCGCGCACTCGAGCATGGGCCGCCGCAGGCGCGCGTGCACAACCTGCTCGGCAAGGCGTACGAGCAGCTCGGCGACTCGCTGGAGGCGGTCAAGGCCTACGACCAGGCGATCGCGACCGATGCCGGCTTTGCCGAGGCGCACGGCAACCGCGCCGCGCTGCTGGCCAAGTCCGGATTTCCCGAGCAGGCGCTGGAGTCGTTCGACCGCGCGCTCGCGCTCAACCCGAAGGCGCTGCCCGATCTGATCAATCTGGGCGCCCTGCAGCAGGTCCTCGGCCGGCACGAAGAGGCACTGGCCACGTATGACAGGGCGATGGCGCTGGCGCCGAACGACACGACCTTGCTCATGAACCGCGCCGCCAGTTTGTTCAAGCTCGGCCGCCTCGACGACGCGGAGGCAATTTTTGAAAAGCTCATCCAGCTCAACCCGCGATTTCTGCCCGCCCAGGTGCAGAAGGGACTGCTGCTGAACAAGCGCAAGCGCCACGGCGAGGCCATCATCTGCCTTGACGCGACACTGGCCATCGAGCCGGACGATGCCACCGCCCTGTCCGGCAAGGCGCGGGCGCTCTACCGGCTCGGCCGGGTCGACCAGGCCCGCGCGCTGCTCGAAAAAGTGATTGCCCGGCAACCGAACGATCCGCGCCCGTATCTCGAACTCAGCGAGATGAAACGCTTCGCCGACGGCGATCCCGAGATTGCCGCGATGGAGAACCTGTTGCCGCAGCTGGAGCCCGGCCGGCCGGACGATCTGATCGAAGTGACGTTTGCACTGGCAAAGGCCTATGACGACGTCGGCCGCAAGGCGGAATCGTTCCGTCATCTCGCCCGCGCCAATTCTCTCAGACGCGGCCAGTTCCACTACGACGAGGCCGCAGTGATCGACAATTTCAAGCGGACGGCCGAGGTATTCACGCCGGAGCTGTTGCGCAGCAGGGCGGGCTCCGGCGATCCGTCCGACAAGCCGGTCTTCATCGTCGGCATGCCGCGTTCCGGCACAACGCTGATCGAGCAGATTCTGGCCAGCCATCCGCAGGTGCACGGCGCCGGCGAGTTGACCGATTTCCGCGAGACGATGACAACGGTTGCCCGATCACAGGCCTATCCGGAACTGGTGCCGGGCCTGACGCCGGAGCAGATCGGCGAAATCGGCGCAACCTATCTCGCGCGTATCACCGCGGCAGCGCCCGCCGCCGCGCGCATCACCGACAAGATGCCGTCGAATTTCGCCCTGGTCGGGCTGATCCGGCTGGCGCTGCCCAATGCCCGCATCATCCACGTGCGGCGCGATCCGCGCGACAATTGTTACTCGTGCTTCGCGACGGATTTCGGACCCTGGTGGCGGTTCTGCTACGAACTCGGCGAACTCGGGCGCTTCTACCGTGCCTACGAGCGGCTGATGGACCACTGGCGTCAGCTGCTGCCCGACGGCGCCATGCTCGAAGTGCAATACGAGGATGTGGTGGCCGACCTGGAAACGCAGGCGCGTCGTCTCGTTGCCTATTGCGGGCTGGACTGGGATGAGAGCTGCCTCTCCTTCCACGCCACCAGCCGGCCGGTCTACACAGCCAGCGCAGCGCAGGTTCGCCGCCCGCTCTACGGTCACGCCGTCGGTCGCTGGCGCGCCTATGCCGACGAACTCAGGCCGTTGCTGGACGCGCTTGAACGCCCCGGCTGATCCCGACCCGCGGTCGACAATCAAATCCTCACGCACTACCGGTTTGAGGCCTTTGTCATGATTGCAGCCGTATTGCAGGAGTGGTTATATCTTGTTCCCGTCCAACAAACGACACGCCTGATCCCGTGAAGGCTCGAGCGCTTCTGCAAAAAGCCGGTGAACTCGAAAAGCGCGGCCAGTTTGCCGAGGCGGTATCAACCTGTCAGAAGGTGTTGCGCAACGAGCCCAGCAACATCGATGCCCTGTTTCTGCTCGGCCGCGCCCATTGCCAGCAGGGCCAGCTTGAAGCCGGCGCCGAACTGTTCCGCAAGATCGTCACCCTGCGGCCTGACCATGGCCCGGCGAATTCGCTGCTCGGTCGCGTGCTCGCCGACACCGGCAAGCCGCAGGACGCGCTGCCTCATTTCGAGCGCGCCACAACGACCAATCCGGACGACGTCATCGCGCGGCTCGGCAAGGCGGACACGCTGTTCACCCTGAACCGCCCCGCGGAGGCGGTCGACGAGTTCGACAAGGTGCTCGCACGTGTTCCGAACGAGCTTGTTGCCTGGATCAAACGGGGACTGGCGCTGGGCGCACTCGGCCGCGACGCGGAAGCCGTGGACAGTTTCCGGCGCGCGCTCGCGCTGAATCCGAACATCGCAGGGCTCCAGTTCAATCTGGCCAATGCGCTGCAGCGGCTGGGCCGTCACGAGGAAGCGGTCACCCACTACCGGCGCGCCGTCGCGCTGCAGTCCGATCTCGGCTGGGCGCACGCCAATCTCGCCAGCTCGCTGATCGCGCTGGGGCGCTGGCAGGAGGCACGGGACAGCCTCGCGCAGGCGCTCACGCTGCTGCCGCGCGCGGTCCATCTGCATCACAGCATGGGCGTCGTACTGGGCAAGCTCGAACGCTATCGGGAGGGCCTTGCGAGCTACGACGCCGCGCTGGCAATCGACCCGGGGCACGCGGGCGTTCTCGGCAGCAAGGGCCGCCTGCTCTACGTGCTCGGCCGCACCGACGAGGCGCGCTCGACCATGGAGCAGGCGATCGCGGCCGATCCGTCCGTCGTCAGCAACTATTCTGCCTTGCGCGAGATGACGCGCTTCGCGGCCGGTGATCCCAGGATCGCGGCGATGGAGCAATTGCTTGCCGACCCTGCGCGCCCGCCAGAGCAGCTGTCCGAACTGCATTTCACGCTCGCCAAGGCCTATGGCGACACCGGCGACAAGGTTCGCGCGTTCCGCCATCTGGCAGAAGGCAACGCATTGAAGCGCCGGTTGATCGACTACGACGAGGGCGGCACCCTCGCCCACTACCGGCGCATCGAGCAGGTGTTTACTCCGGCGCTGATGCGCGAGAAGTCTGGCGCCGGCGAACCGTCCGGGCTGCCGGTCTTCATCATCGGCATGCCGCGCTCGGGCACGACACTGATCGAGCAGATTCTCGCCAGCCTGCCCGGCGTCCACGCCGGCGGCGAACGCGATGATTTCCAGAATGCGGTGATCTCGGTCACCGGACGGACGGACTATCCGGAACAGATGGCGGCGATGACGCCGGACGCGATTGCCGCGATCGGAACGAGCTATGTCAACAGCGTGACCGCCATCGCGCCGCATGCGCTCCGCTTCACCGACAAGATGCCGGCCAACTACAAGTATGCTGGCCTGATCCGCCTGGCATTACCGAACGCACGCATCATCCATGCGATGCGCGATCCGGTTGACACCTGCCTGTCGTGCTTCGAGACCCCGTTCCACAGCTCGCAGAACTTCGCCTATGACCTCGGCGAACTCGGTCGCCTCTACCGCGCCTACGATCAGCTGATGGCGCATTGGCGGGACGTGCTGCCCGATGACACGATGCTCGAAGTTCGTTACGAGACGCTGGTGGCGGATTTCGAGAACGAGGCGCGCCGCATCGTCGCCTATTGCGGACTTGAATGGGACGACGCCTGCCTCGCCTTCCACAAGACCGAGCGGCCGGTGCTGACGGCGAGCGGGGGCCAGGTGCGGCAGCCGCTCTACACGAGCTCCGTCGGACGCTGGCGCGCCTACGCGGACGAACTCAGGCCTTTGCTGGACGCACTGGGCCGGTCCGGCTGAGCTGCGTCACGGCCCGTGGCGCAGCACGGTCGCCGCCGCCTGCATCTCGGCGTATCGCATGGCGCGGCGGGCGAGCGCGATCTCGTCGCGGCCCCACTGCTCCATCTGCCAGTCCTCGTCGACATGCGCCGCCGCCCAGGCCGTATCAGTGTCGAGCGCCCCGGCGTTGACCGCCATTGCGAGCAGAGCAGAGCCGGTCAATGTGGTGATCGAGGACACCGCGCCAAGCCGCCAGGCATCGGCGGGGATGGCGGCACGCGCCGCGGCGAGCGCCTCGCCCGGCTGCCCGGCGTACATCACCCCCTGCACCTGCACGAACCGGGCACCGAGCGCCGCGTGCGCCCAGGCCAGCACCGGGTCCCAGGCCTGTGCCTGACGCGCGACCAGTCCGGCCGGCCCCTCGGCCCTGTAACAGACAAGATCGGACGCGAGATATTTGGCCACTTCTGCCGCCACCGGTTCGATGGAACCGGCGACCCCGTCGATCACCGAATTGGCCAGCCGCGTCAGCGGCATGCGCGCGGGATCGATGTCTCTCTCCTGACCATTCCATTCGTCGGCAATGCAGCTGGCGAGCGCGGGCGTGGGCGCGATCAGCGTATTCCGCGCAGGCGTACGCACCGGCTTGTTGTCGAGCAGCACCGGCACTGCACCGTCTGCGGCCGCCTCGCCGGGACCGGCGCGCTCGTAGAAGCGCTTCCGCAGGGGCGGCCGCATCGCACGGCGCGCAGCGCCCATGGGATCGGCCGGCTGGTTCTCGAAAATTTCGGTAAAAATGTCGCGCATCAGAAGTCCGTGATTGTGCGCCGCAATAGCGCCGCCGGCAGGCCATTTTTTGGCTACCGGATGCGACTATCGCCCAAGCGACAAATATGGGTTCCAGGCCCATTATGGAACGGTCTCGGGCCTACACCGACGCTGCTTTCAGGGAGCGAAAAACCCGAGCATTGACTTGCGGTTGATAGGACCCAGCGATGTCGGAACGATAGGTAGCCTTAACGGGTTCGACCAAATAATATCGCCGCTTGGAGTCGTGCCGGGTAACAAGGCCGATCCGGAGGAATGCCAGCCGCGAGCGGCTGAGACGCACCCACCGTAGAGTGAGCCCGGGGAACGGGGGCGCGTACCGAGGAGTCAATGAAGAATACCGACATTACGGCGCCTGATTACTTTCACAAGGTCGTCGATTGCCAATGGGCCTGTCCGGCCCACACACCCGTCCCCGAATATATCCGGCTGGTGGCACACGGGCGTTACTCCGACGCCTACATGATCAACTGGCAGTCGAACGTGTTCCCGGGGATCCTCGGGCGCACCTGCGACCGCCCCTGCGAGCCGGCCTGCCGCCGGGTCCGGGTGGAAAACGAACCGGTGGCAATCTGCCGCCTGAAGCGCGTCGCCGCCGACTACAAGGACGATATCCGGGAGCGCCTGCCGAAGCCGGCGGCGCGCAGGAATGGCAGGAAGATCGCGCTGGTCGGCGGCGGGCCTGCCTCGCTGACGGTGGCGCGCGACCTTGCCCCGCTCGGCTACACTTGCGTCGTGTTCGACGGCGACCCGCAGGCCGGCGGCATGATCCGCACGCAGATCCCGAAATTCCGCCTGCCCGACTCGGTCATCGACGAGGAGTGCAGCTACATCCTTGATCTCGGCGTCGAGTTTCGCGGCGGCCAGCGTATCGACAGCCTGAAGGCGCTGCTGGCGGAGGATTGGGACGCCATCTTCGTCGGCTCCGGCGCACCGCGCGGGCGCGATCTCGACATTCCCGGCCGCCAGGAAGCAGCGAAGAACATTCATATCGGCATCGACTGGCTCTCCTCGGTGTCGTTCGGCCACACCACGAAGATTGGCAAGCGCGTGGTCGTGCTCGGCGGCGGCAATACCGCCATGGACTGCTGCCGCTCCGCCCGCCGGATCGGCGGCGAGCAGGTCGACGTGGTGGTGCGCTCGGGCTTCGAGGAGATGAAGGCGAG
>CAZUDR010000158.1:0-7470 GCA_964618715.1 uncultured Undibacter sp.
CTGGTCGGGAGCAGATTCCGCCTCGAAGAGCCGGGCGTAGTAGTTCTGCACCTTGTCGAGATGACCGACCAGCACCGTGGCAAAGGCATCACGGCTTTCAAATCCGAGAAAACGCGCAAAGCGCTCGAGTTCCGCGCGTTCGCCCGGCAGAGTCTGGGTCTGCTCGTCGTTGACCATCTGCAGCCGGTGCTCGACCGTGCGCAGGAAGCGATAGGCGTCATTCATCGCGACACGTACTTCCGGCTCGATCCAGCCGCCTTCGGCCAGCTTGTCGAGTGTGGTCAGGGTGTCGCGGTCGCGCAGCTCCGGATGCCGCCCGCCGGCGATGAGTTGCTGGGTCTGTGCGAAGAATTCGATCTCGCGGATGCCGCCCCGGCCGATCTTGATGTTGTGGCCTTCCACGGCGATCTCGCCGTGGCCGCGGTAGGCATTGATCTGTCGTTTCATCGCCTGCACGTCGGCGACGGCCGCATAGTCAAGATATTTGCGCCAAACGAAGGGGGCGAGGTCGTTGAGGATCGCTTCGCCGGTCGCCCGGTCGCCGGCGCAGGCACGCGCCTTGATCAGCGCGGCGCGCTCCCAGTTCTGTCCCACGCTTTCGTAGTAGCTGAGCGCAGCGGGCATGGAGATGGCGATCGCCGTCGAGGCCGGATCGGGCCGCAGGCGCAGATCGGTGCGGAAGACGTAGCCGTCGACGGTGCGCTCCTGCAGCAGTTTGACCAGCCGCTGGGTGACCCGCACGAACATGGGCGCCGTCTCCGCTTCTTCCGGCAGCGTGGGCGCTTCCGGATCGTAGAAGACGATCAGATCGATGTCGCTTGAATAGTTGAGTTCGTAGGCCCCCATCTTGCCCATGGCGAGCACGACGTAGCCGCTGCCCTCGTGCGGATTTGCCATGTCCTTGGGCCTGAGCCGGCCGGCACGCGCCGCCTCCGCCAGCACGAATCGCGTCGCGGCATCGACAGCCGTATCGGCGAGATCGGTGAGCGCGCGCGTCGCCCGCATCACCGGCCATACGCCGCCGATGTCGGCAAGCGCAATAAGCAAGGCCGTCTCCGCCTTCATGCGACGGAGCAGGCGCATGGTTTCCGCCTCGTCCTCGCTTTTGGCAGCGGCGCGGCCATGACTGCTCAGCAATCCCTCCAGGTGCCGGTCGGGATCGGCATCGAGCAGCCGGCTGAGGCGATCAGGCTCGCGGCTCGCCAGGTCCCACAGATAGGGTGAGCTTTCGGCGAGGCCTTCCACCAGCGTCCTGACCGTCGGATGCGCGGAGAACAACGACCGGAGCGGTGCGGCCTCGGCATCGCCAATCCCGGACAGCCAGTCGGCCACGCGTGCGCGCGCGGCCCCGGCGTCGATCAATTCGGGTGCCGTGATGATGCGTTCTGCGAGGCAGCCGCCCGTGCCGGCCTGCGCTTCGGCGCCGCGCACGGATTTGGTCCGCGCCGTCTTGCTGCGGGCGGGCTTTCGCGGAGACGTTTTGGTTCTGGCCTTGGCGGGGGGCCTCATCCCGAACTCTGTACCGGCCCTCCCCGCGGCAAGGCAATGACGGTTTTGAGTCCGGGGTGGTTGTCCTCCAGCGTCAGTTCGCCGCCATGCAATCGTGCCACCGCGGAGGCCAGACTGAGGCCGAGGCCCGAGCCGGGCTTCGAGCGGCTCTGTTCCAGCCGCACGAAGCGTTCCACTGCACGGGCGCGCTCCGTCTCGGGAATGCCCGGTCCGTGGTCGCCGACGGTCAGCAGCACCTGATCGTCAGAGTTGGCCGCGCTGACCAGCAGTTCCGCCGGCGCGCCGTCGGCAGCCGGCTGCCCGGGCTGCGCATACTTGATTGCGTTGTCGACCAGATTGGCCAGCGCCTGGCTCACCAGTTCACGGTTACCCTTGACCGGCGCCGGCGTCGCCGCCTCGACCTTCAGGGCGATACCGTTTTCCTCGGCCAGCGGCTCATACAGCTCGCCGACATCGCGGGCGATCTCGGCGGCATCGAATTCCTGCATGTTTTCGCGCGCCTGTCCCGACTCCGCGCGCGCGATCATGAGCAGCGCGTTGAAGGTGGTGATCAGCGCGTCGGACTCCTCGATGGTCGCCTCAAGCGCCTTGCGATAGTCCTCGTCGCTGTCGGCACTGCGCAACGCCTGCTCCGCGCGGTTGCGCAGTCGCGTCAGCGGAGTCTTCAGGTCATGGGCGATATTGTCGGAGACCTCTTTCAGGCCGCGCATCAGGGACTCGATGCGCTCGAGCATCTCGTTGAGGTTCTCGGCCAGCCGGTCGATTTCGTCATTGGTTCCGGCCACCGGAAGACGGCCGCCGAGATCGCCGTCCATAATTGTCTTGGTTGTCTCGGTCATGGCGTCGACCCGGCGCAGCACGCGGCGGGAGACGAACAGGCCGCCGGCCAGACCGAGAACCAGCACGATGGCAATCGACCAGCGGCCGGCCGCCAGCACGATGCGGAACAGCCGCTCGCGCTCTTCCAGATCGCGGCCAACCAGAAGCCGAAAGCCGCCGGGCAGCTTGAACACGCGCACCAGCGCCTCGTGCTCCGGGCGCGTGGCCCCTTCCGGCTCGTCGAGCCGGCGGTAGGCCGTCTCCGTCCAGCCGGGGCTGTCGAGAATGCCTGGCGACAGGGCCGTCACATTGCCGGCAAGCGCATCGCCATTGAAGGTGGTGACGAGATACAGGCTGGAGCCGGGCCGGCGGGCCCGGTTGTCGACCACCACGACCAGTCGCCGGATGCCGCCGATGCGGTACTGCTCCGACAGGCCGGTGATCTCGGCATTGACCGTCTCGGTGATCTGTTCGTCGATCAGCCGGCGGGTATTGAGGGCAAAATAGCCGAGCAGGAATGCCGCGAACAGCGCGAACACGGTCATATAGACCAGCGTCAGCTTGAATGTGGTGGTGCGAAAAAGCTTACCGAGCGCCGTCACGTATCATGTATCCCGCGCCGCGGATCGTGTGCAAAAGCGGCTGCGAGAAACCTTTATCGATTTTCGAGCGCAAGCGCGAGATATGGACGTCAATAACGTTGGTCTGCGGATCGAAATGATAGTCCCACACGTTCTCAAGCAGCATCGTGCGGGTCACCACCTGGCCGGCGTGCCGCATGAGATACTCGAGCAGGCGGAATTCCCGGGGCTGCAGCGAAATCACAGATTCGCCACGGCGCACCTGATGCGACAGCCGGTCAAGTTCGAGGTCGCCCACGCGCAGAACGGTCTCCTCGGTGCGGCCGCCGCGGCGCCGTGACAGAACCTCGACCCGTGCCAGCAGTTCGGAAAAGGAATAGGGCTTGGGCAAATAGTCGTCGCCCCCGGCGCGCAGTCCCTTGACCCGGTCGTCGACCTGTCCGAGAGCAGAGAGAATGAGGGCGGGCGTCTCGATACCCTTGTCCCGCAACGTGCCGATCACCGACAGTCCGTCGCGCTTGGGCAGCATGCGGTCAACGATCAGAATATCGTACTGGCCGCCGAGCGCCATGCTGAGACCGTCATCGCCGTCGGTGGCGGCGTCGGCGACATGGCCGACCTCGCGAAATGCCTTGACCAGATAGTCCGCGGCGTCGCGGTCGTCCTCAATGACCAGAATGCGCATGGCGGTCCGATCCGGTTGGGCGTCCGCCGTCCGTCTGACGGCGCGCTGTCCGTGAATATCCGCTAATATGGGCATCGGTCACCAATTTCGTTGAATCGTTGGGGTAAAATTCCCGCGTCGCCCCGCTCGGCTGTAGCGGCTCGCAGATCCCCGCTGGCCAAATGCAGAGGGGGTGGCGGGTGACCCACCACCCCCTCCAGGATCCGACCCCGACGGGGGCGACGCATGCCAGGGCCGGAACCTTGGTCCGGATGCGGTTTCCGCATCTCGGGGGATTTCGCCGGGACGGGCCGAAGCCCGTCCCGTTGAGGTCGCACCGCCGACGGGGGCGACGTATGCCGGCGGAACGCCCCCAAACTCACCGCATTATCCCGAAGTGCTGGCCATCGGGATCACGCGCAATCTCAGCCTTCCTGCTTCACCGGCAGGGCGACGAAGCGGCTGTTGCCGTTCTTCTTCACCCGCATCAGCACGGTCCGCTTGCCTTCCTTGCGCACGGAGTCGATTTCCTTGCGCACCTCGGCGGGCGTCGAGACCTTTTTGCCGGCCACTTCGAGGATGACGTCGCCGGTGGCGAAGCCGCGCTCGGCGGCAGCGCCGTCGGATTCGACCCCGGTCACCACGACGCCCTCGTCACCAGCACCGGCCACGCGGTCGGCGGGCGCCAGCGTGAGCCCGAGCTTGCCCAGGTCCATGCCGTCCTTGTCGTCGCCGCCGTTGATGTCGGCGCTCGCCTCTGTCTGCGTCGGCATCTTGTCGAGCGTCAGCGACACGGTCTTTTCCGAACCGTCACGCAGGATCGACAGATCCACCTTCGTATCGGGCGACATGGCCCCGATCTTCTTGGCAAGCTCGCGCGGGCCTTCCACCGCATCGCCGTTGACATGGGTAATCACGTCGCCGGCCTTGATGCCCGCCTTGGCGGCCGGGCTACCAGACTGCGGCTCGGCGACCAGAGCGCCTTCGGTCGTCTTCAGACCGAGACCGTCCGCAATGTCCTTGCTCACCGGCTGGATCCTCACACCGATCCAGCCGCGCGTCACCGCGCCGTGCTCCTTGAGCTGGCTGATAACGCTGCGCACGGTTTCAGCCGGGATCGCGAAGGCGATGCCGACCGAGCCGCCCGACGGCGAAAAGATTGCCGTGTTGACGCCGATCACATTGCCTTCGACGTCGAAGGTCGGACCGCCGGAATTGCCCTTGTTCACGGGTGCATCGATCTGGATGAAGTCGTCATAGGGGCTGGCGCCGATGTCGCGCCCGCGCGCCGAGACGATGCCTGCGGTTACAGTGCTGGAGAGGCCGAACGGATTGCCGACAGCCAGCACCCAGTCGCCGATACGCGGAGCCTTTTCGGCGAGATTCACATAGGGGAACGAGCCGCCATCGACCTTGATCAACGCAAGATCGGTGCGCGGATCGGTGCCGATCACCTTGGCCTTGTAGGTCTTGCCGTCGTCGGCCTTCACTTCGACGCTCTCGGCATGGTCGACCACGTGGTTGTTGGTGACGGCATAACCGTCGGCGGAGATGAAGAAGCCGGATCCCTGGCCGGTCATAAAGTTGGGGCCACGACGTCCCGGCATGTCCCGCGGCATGTCGGGCATGCCGAAGCGACGGAAGAACTCACGCAGGCCGGGCGGAATATCCCGGCTGTTGCCGAAACCGGTCGTGGCAGGTCCGTTGTCGACCTTGACACGAACCGAGATCACCGCCGGTTTCACCTTGGCGACAATATCGGCGAAGCCGACCGGGCCCTGAACCTTCTGAGCCTGTTCGCTCAGGTTCTGTGCTACTGCAGCCTGGTAGCCGGTCGACGGATTGAAGCCGGGGGCAATGATCAGTGCAGCAGCGCCCAGGCTCGCAACCGTCGTGGCGAGCAGAGCAAGACGGCGTGCCGAAAGCACGCTGGTCTTTTTGGGCGTGTGCGGCGCGGGGTGGACGCTCGAGTTCATCGGTTCAGTCTCCATCGAAATTTTCAAGTGCGGTGCGCAATGCGCGCGTTCGGACCCTGAAGATGGGGGACCGCGCCTTACAGCGTCCTGTCGGCAGGATTAAAAATTTGTAAGGTGGGAAAAAGAATTAACGTGGAACTTCAGCAGCTTGATCAGTGGCTGTCGGCGCGCGGTTCGACCAGGGTCGAAAGCCTGCGTTGCTCGTCCGGCGTCAGGGCGGGTTCCGACGCCGGCCTCCTGCGCCTTCGGGCCAGCAGGTAAAGGGCCGCAAATCCGGCAATAAGCACCGCCGGAGGCAGTCCCCAAAGCAGCAAGGTGTGCGTCTCGAAACGGGGCCTGAGCAGGACGAATTCCCCGTAGCGGGCTACCAGAAAATCGATCACTTCCTCATTGGAATCGCCCGCGGTGAGGCGCTGGCGGACCAGAACGCGCAGATCGTGGGCAAGCGGCGCGTCCGAATCATCGATTGACTGGTTTTGACAGACCATGCAGCGAAGCTCGCGCGACAATTCACGAGCGCGCGCCTCCAGCGCCGGGTCCCCGAGCATCTCGTCAGGCCGCACCGCCAGTGCCGCTCCGGACGACATCAGCGTCGCCAGCAGCGCGATCATGAAGGTGAAACGGCGCATGGGTCCCTACTCCGCCGGCTGCAATGCAGGCTTCGCGGGTTTGGGAGCACCAACCCGCAGCCGCCGGTCGGACAGCGACAGCGCGCCGCCCAGCATCATCACGACTGCACCGAGCCAGATCAGCAGCACCATCGGCTTGTAATAGAGCCGGACCGCCACCGAGCCGTCTGGCTCGGTCTCGCCAAGCGACAGGTAGAGCTGGCTGAAGCCGCGTGTCATCAGCGCGGCCTCGGTAGTGGTGGTGCCACGCGCGGAGAAGCTGCGCTTTGACGGCATCATCGTTCCGATCTCTACACCGCCTGCACCGACGGTGAAGTTCGCATTGGTCTCCCGATAGTTCGGGCCCTGACGCTGTCCGACACGATTGAAGGTCAGGTCGTAACCGGCAAGCGAGACGCCCTGTCCGGGCTTGAGTGCGACGATACGTTCGCTCGCCCACGCACCGACACAGACAATGCCGAACAGCGTCACTGCAACGCCAAAATGCGCAACCGCCGTGCCCCAGACCGACCGCGGCAGACCGGCCGCACGTGTATGCACGACAGTGAGCGGCGCGCGGAACAGGCCGATGCGTTCCACCAGATCGGTCAGCGCGCCGGCCATGACGAACAGCGCGAGACCGATGCCGAACGGCGCCCAGACCGATTCTGCTCCGGCAACAACAAAGGTCGCCGCCATCGCAACGATGCCCACGCCGAACGCCGCCATCAGCCGCTGCGCCACTCCGGGGAGGTCGCCGCGCTTCCAGGCCAGTAACGGACCGAAAGGCATGGCGAACATCAATGGCACGAACAGCGGTGCGAAAGTCAGATTGAAGAACGGCGCACCGACCGAGATCTTCTCTCCGGTGACCGCCTCCAGCGCAAGCGGATAGAGCGTGCCGACGAAAACCGTGAGACAGGCGGTAGTAAGGAACAGATTGTTGAACACCAGCGCGCCCTCGCGCGAAACGGGCGCGAACAGCCCGCCCTGCTTGAGCAACGGCGCGCGCCAGGCGAAGAGCGTCAACCCGCCACCGATGAACAGCACAAGAATGGCAAGAATGAAAACTCCGCGTGACGGATCGGTTGCGAATGTGTGCACCGACGTCAGAACGCCCGAGCGTACCAGGAAGGTTCCGATCAGCGACAGCGAGAAGGCCAGCACCGCGAGCAGGATCGTCCAGACCTTCAGTGCATTGCGCTTTTCCATCACTACCGCGGAATGCAGCAGCGCAGTGCCGGCCAGCCACGGCATCAGCGAGGCGTTCTCCACCGGATCCCAGAACCAGAAGCCGCCCCAGCCGAGTTCGT
>CAZUDR010000159.1:0-7451 GCA_964618715.1 uncultured Undibacter sp.
TCTGGATGGTGCTGCTCGACGCATCGAAGCTCGCCTACTGGCATCTCACCACCGGGCGCGACCGCTTCATCGCCCGGCAACGCTCGCGCCTTGCCGCCTGATCCGGCAACCCGGGAGACGTCACCATGAACCTGACCAGACAGCTGAGGGTCGAGCCGGGATCGAAGGTCAGGCTCGCCGACATCGATCCCGGCTTTCACGGCAGGCACCGCTCCGAGAAGGAGGCGAAGTCCGAGATGCAGGGCAATCTCGCCCGCATCACAGAGCTGCAGCGCAAGCTCTACGCCAGCAGCGACCATTCGCTGCTGGTCGTGCTGCAGGGAATCGACGGCGCCGGCAAGGACGGAACGTGCTGGCACGTGATGAGCGCGATGGATCCGCAGGGGGTCAGTGTCACCGGCTTCAAGCAGCCGACCGCGGCGGAGCGCGACCACGATTTTCTCTGGCGCGTCCACCCGCACGCGCCGGGCACCGGGCGGGTGGCGATCTTCAACCGCTCGCATTACGAGGATGTCCTTGTCGTGCGCGTGCACGGGCTCGCCCCGAAGAAGATCTGGAAGGCGCGCTACGACCACATCAACGCGTGGGAACGGCTGCTCGCCGGCGAGAAGAACACGACCATCCTCAAGTTCTTCCTCTACATCTCGAAGGAGGAGCAGCTCGCGCGCTTCGGCGAGCGGCTCGACGACCCGGCGCGGCAATGGAAGATCAGCGAGAGCGACTATACCGAACGCGACCTGTGGGACCACTATGTCGAGGCCTTCGAGGCCGCCCTGTCGAAGTGCTCGACGCACCACGCGCCCTGGTTCGTGATCCCGTCGAACCACAAGTGGTTCCGCGATTTCGCCGTGTCGCAGATCGTCGCCGACGCGCTCGACGACATGAAGCTGGCGACGCCGAAGCCGACCGTTGACCTGGGCGAGATCCGCCGGCTCTATCACCGCGACGCCGCGTCGGAGAAAAAGCCGGCGGGCGGGACGGCCGGCGGCAAACGCAAGGCGAAGTCCCGGCAGGCCGGCAAGAAAGCCGGCAAGTAACAGGCGACCCGTGCCGGGCTCCGCCGCCGCACCGTCAGCGACGCCCGCAGCGGCGCATCATGCAATCGCGTCGAAGAGCTCGGTCTTCGCCCTGCTCGACGACGCGCCGATGACGCCGGCACGCTACGGCTACTGGGCGCTGGCCAGCGGCGGCACGCTGCTCGACGGCTTCTCGGTGGTGGCGCTCGGCATCTCGGTGCCGCTGCTGCGGCGGGACATGGCGGTCGAGCCCGTCCTGATCGGCCTGATCGGCGCGGCCGTCGTCCTCGGCGCCGTGTTCGGCGCGATGCTCGGCGGCATCGCGGCCGACCGGCTCGGCCGCCGGGGTGCCTTCGTTGCCGACATGGCGATCCTCGCCGCCGGCTCCGCCATTTGCGTGGTCGCCCCCGACCCGTGGTTCATCCTCGCCGGCCAGCTGCTGATCGGCATCGGCGTCGGCATCGATTTCCCCGTCAGCGGCGCCTACGTCGCCGAGATCATGCCGAAGGCGGTGCGCGCCCGCATGACGATCGCGACGATCGCGCTGCAGTCGGTCGGCATGATCGCCGCGGCGCTCGTCGCGCTCGCCATTCTCCGCCTGCACCCGGCGATGACCGACTGGCGGGTGCTGCTCGGGGTCGCCGGCGCGCTGGGGCTGGCCTACATGGCCCTGCGCCTGCGTCTGCCCGAGAGCCCGCGCTGGCTGGCGGAGAAGGGCCGGCTTGCCGAGGCCGCCGCGGTGCTGTCGCGCCTGACCGGTGTCAACATATCACTTGCGCAAAGGGAAGTTGCGCAGGCCGGGGCGACACCGGAGGAACAATCGGCAAAAGCGCCGGGCATCGCCGCGCTGTTTGCCCCGCGCTACCGGCTGCGCACGCTGCTGGTCGCGCTGCCCTGGCTGATGATGGACGTCGCCACCTACGGCGTCGGGCTGTTCACGCCGGTCATTCTCGGCGCGATGCATTTTGCGTCCGCCGGGACCGGCACGCTCGCATCGGTCTTTGCCGACGCGGAGGGACGCGGCATGGTCGACCTGTTCCTGCTGCTCGGCTTCATCGCCGGCATCTGGATCATTCCCCGCGCCGGACGCATCCCGATGCAGGTCGCCGGCTTTGCCGGCATGACCGTCGGCATGCTGCTGCTGCTGTTCGCCGTGATGACACGGGACGGCCCCGACGCGCATCTCGGTCTGGTGATCGCCGGTTTCGTCATTTTCAATTTCATGATGAACGCCGGCCCGAACTCCACCACCTTCACGCTGCCCACGGTCCTGTTCCCCACCGCCATCCGCGCATCCGCAGCCGGCTTTGCCGCCGCGTGCGCCAAGGTCGGCGCGACATTCGGCACCTTTGTCGTCCCCGAATTGCAGGCCGCATGGGGACTGAAAGGCGTGCTCGCGCTCATGGTCATCGTCAGCGCCGGAGGGCTGGTCACCACCGCCGCCTTCGCGCGCGCGATGAAGGAAGAAGACAGAATGGAAGAGACGCCGGACGACGCATCGGCGCAGGGAGCGGCCGCACAACAGTGATTGACGAAGTCAGCGACGGACAACGCCGGAACGCGGGCGCGCGTTCATTAAAATTCGAACAAAAGTTTATCCAACTGCGCGCATGACGCCGGCGCAAAGTGAAACGCCGTCGCTAGGCACGGGGCCGTTTCTCCACTAGGATTGCGTTAACCATCGCTCATGCGGTGACGGGCACGAACGGCGCGATGTGACGTGCGTCGGCGATGCCCGCCCGGCAACAGACGAACGGGTGCGCGTGTCATGATGAACAGCAGGAAGCGTGTGGTGTTGATGACGTCTCTCGGCGTTGCGTTCGCCCTTGCCGCCGGCCAGGCATTCGGCGGCTCGGTGACGAAGCGCTATGTCAGGGACCGCTTCGTTGCGGACAGCTACGTCGTGGACACGGGACCGGACGTCGGCCGTTACACCTGCACACTGGATATTCCGTGGGACTGGGTGCACCGGTGCCCGCCGCTCGGTCCTCCGAAAGCGCGCTCGGTCCCGGTTGCCGTCCCCTACGCGCCGCCCTGCCCGGCGCAGACCGTCACCGTCCCGGCGGGCGACGGACGGGAGCGAACCGTCAGCATCGTTCGCTGCTGAGAGACGGCAGCCATCCGGTTGATGTTCGGCGACGGCCCGGGCTGATTCAGGACGCGTTCGCTGCCGGCAACAGTTCGTCCAGATAATTTGTAGTGGCATCGGCCAGCACGTCGCGGTGCAGACGGTTTTCGTCGCCGAACATCGACTGCGACGCGCGGAAGTCGAGGATTGCCGTGCCCACCAGATCGAGCGCGCCATCGATGTCGTCACCCTCGTAGTAGACGACGCGCTTGTCCGCATCCATGGGCGTGTGCAGAAGCCTTGAAAAGTACTGCAAAAAGTTCTGGTCCCTGCGGGCCATGTGCGGCCCCATGATGACGACGCGCAGGGACGCCCAGGCGTCGGCCGACAGAACGTTCTCCTTCACGTGCATGATGTGGGCGTGGCAGACATCGAGCTGTGCCCGGGCAGCGGCGGCGAAGATCAAATTCATGTCGGCGATGTTGGCGCGGCAGAATCCGGTGAGCTCCGTCCGGGAGACGCGGCCATCGGCGATGACCTGATCGAGGAAAGAGAGGGCGCGTTCGAGCATGCCGAGCGTGCGCGGCAGGACGCCGGCCGCGGTCTCGGCCGTCGTGTCGAGGACGGTGCCGGCCGCCGCGACCTGCCGCCGATAGTCGGCAAGCGCATCCAGGACGGATTGCGGAAGTGCCTTGCCGTCATCGGTGTGGCCGACCAGCAGGCAATAGATGGCAAGCGGGACGTGACCGAGCGCCTTGAGCTTGTCGTAGGGCGCCGGGCGCAGGCCGGTCATCACGTCCGGCCTGCTGTCGCCGTGATAGAGCAGCATGTCGTCGTCCTTGATGACAATGAGCGCGCGCGCCTGTTGTTCATCGATCAGCCGGCGACGCGCGGCCTCGTAGATGCTGACGAAGCGGTCGTCCAGTTCCGAAATCCGTGTTTCACCCGTCATGGTGTCGCTCCCGCCTCATTCAAATGGAGGCCGGCCCCGGGAATGATGATGTGGCGCGGCAACGGGCCGGAATGCCGTGAATCCTGGCAATGTGATCGACGATTGCCACTACCAGTTATACGACAAGTACCGGTCGCAGTTGCCCGGCGGCAACCGCGGCATCTGCATCCGGAATCCGGACTGACCGGAATGGTATGACCCGGCCCCGCGCCGCTGACGAAATCGCCGGGCGAAGCCCGGCGATTATGACGTCGTATTGTATCGCGGTCGCCCGCCCTACTCGATCCCCTTCGCCTCGCGCGCGCTCTCGTTGAGCAGGCGCAGGTTGTTGGCGATGAACTTGTTGCCGGGATCCTTGCGCTGGGCGGCGAGCAGCTTCTGCCGCGCGCGCTTGTAGTCGCCCCTCAGCATGTAGGAATAGCCCTGGTTGTTCAGCACGGCCGCGGTCGGCCCGGTGATGAGGATCACCTGCTTGTAGGCGCGGTCGGACAGGTCGAAGCGGCGCAGCCGGTCGTAGGAGGCGGCAAGTCCCAGCCAGGCCTCGGCGTCGTTCGGATGCTTTTCGACCGCCTTGCGGAAATGCTTCTCGGCGAGACCGAAATTGTGCGCCAGGTACTGCTTCTTGCCGAGCGAGAGATTGTCATAGGGGTCGGAGCCGAGCAGCCGCGGCTCGGCAGCATCCGGCGGCACCTCGGCATCGGCGGCCATCGCATTGGCGGAAAACGGAGCATCGGGATTGGCGGGGTTGGCTTCGGCCGCCATGGCAGTGGCCGCCTGCTCACCCGACCGGGTAAACAGAGGGCCCTTCGACGCACCGCTGCAGCCCGCCAGCCAGAGGCCGGCAGCCGCCAACAGCGCCGCGCGGGGAAGCCAGACACGCATTACAAAGGCCCTTCGTCCCGTCTCCCGCCACGGTAGAGCACAGGGGTTAAGAAGCTGTTCACCGTCCCCGGCGACGGGACGGAGCGCGCGGGCCCTGGTCCGCGCCGGCGGGCGGGGGGAATTTCCTTCAGTCATGGCGAGACTTGGTCCTTCTGGTTTGCGTCCCCCGCCCCGGCCCCACGCCGTCCCGCGTACTGCGGAACGGGGCCGGGAGGTTCAGAAATGGCCACCGACATGCAGCCGCACAAACACCGGCAGCAGGATGACCACGAACAGCACCGGGAAGATGCAGACCATCATCGGCACCGACAGCTTGGCCGGCAGCGCATAGGCCTTCTCTTCCGCCCGCGACAACCGCTTGTGCCGCATGTCGTCGGAATAGACGCGCATCGCGTCGGTGATCGACGAGCCGAGGTCGATCGACTGGTTGATCAGGGTGGCGAACTGGCGCGCCTCCTCCAGCGCGAGCCGGTCGGCGAAGCGCTCGAGCGCGTCCTTGAGCGGACGGCCGGCGCGGATCTCCAGATTGGCCATGTGGATGTTGGCGGTGAGCGAGGGATAGCTGTCGCCCATCTCGCGGCCGACGCGCTCGAGCGAGGCCTCGAGCGACAGGCCCGAATCGGCGCAGACCACCATCAGGTCCATGAAGTCGGGAAAGCCGGAGCGATGCTCGACGGCGCGCGAGGCAATGCGCCGGTCGATATACATGCTGGGCGCGATGTAGCCAAAGATGCCGGCGACCATCACCATCAGCCAGAAGAACGAGCCGCCCGGTGCGCCGATCCAGGGCAGCAGCACGAAGCCGACGCCGGCGAACACGACCGCCAGTACCGTGCGGCCGATGAAGAAGTACGCTACGCCGCGCGGGTCGAAGACGCCGGCCTGGATGAGCCGCTTGCGCAATGCGCGCATGTTGTCGTCGTTGACGCCGGAATAATGCCTGGTGGTGTATTCGAGCAGCCGCGTCACCGCCTGCAGGCTCGAATGACGCAGCGAGCGGCGTGAATCCTGCGCCCCGCTCTCCACCGAAATGCTCGCCGTGCGCCGCTTGACCTCGCCGCGCGTGCGGGTGAACGCCATCAGCGCGAAGGCCAGCGTGCCGGCGGCAAGAAAGATGAACAGCGCGACCAGCATGTTGGCGCCGTCGTTGAACGCGTTGCCGAGTGTGGCGACAAAATCGTCCATGGCTCACACCCGGAAATTGACCATGCGGTACATGATGAGATTGCCGATCAGCATCCAGCCGCAGGCCATGGCCAGCACGATCTTGGTCATGCTTTCCTGCCAGACGCTGCCGTAGAAATCGGGCACCAGCAGCTGCACGACGGCGAACATTCCGATGGGCAGCGAGGACAGGATCATCGCCGAGGCGCGGCCTTCCGCCGCCAGCGCGCGGATCTTGCGCCGCATCTTGAAGCGCTCGCGGATCACCTTGGACAGATTTTCCAGGATCTCGCCGAGATTGCCGCCTGTCGAGCCCTGGATCGCCACCGCAGTCACAAACAGCGGCAGGTCGTCGGTACCGACGCGGTAGTAGAGGCTGCGTAGCGCGGTCTCCAGATCAGCGCCGTATGTGATCTCGTCGACGATCATGCCGAATTCGCTGCCGACCGGATCGCGCATCTCGCGCGAGGCCATGGAAATGGCGACCGGCACCGGGTGGCCGGCACGCAAGCTGCGCACAATGATGTCGACAGCGTCGGGAAACTGGGCGGAGAACGCCTTCTGCCGGCGCGCGCGCAAGTACTTGAGCACCAGGAACGGCAGGATCGTGCCGGCGAACAGCGCGGCGAACAGGGCGTGGTTGATGCGGCCGTCGAACACCATCGTGCCGATGAAGGCCGCCACCACGCTGATGGCGATGAACAGCAGCAGCCGCGTGAAGCCGATGCTCACGCCCGACTGCAGGATCAGCTGGTTGAGATTGATGAGCGGCAGCCGGTAGTCGCCGCCGGCGGTGAGGCCGCGCTCGCGGCGCAGCTGCACCAGCACGCTCTCGCGATCCGGCTTGTCGTCCATCACCTTGAGGCGGCGGTTGATGTTCTTGCGGTAGGACGCGCCGTTGTAGAACAGCAGGTATACGCCCTCGGCGAACATCGCCGCCGAGACGCCGATCAGCAGATAGACCAGATAGATGGAGTCGAAGTCGAACTTGCTCATAGCGGGTTCGACGGGTCGAAGGCGCTGGCCGGCAGGGTGATGCCGAGGCTGGCGAGGTGGTTGAGGAAGCGCGGGCGCACGCCGGTGGCGGCGAAATGACCCTGTACGGTGCCGTCCGCCGTGGTGCCGGTGCGCACGTAGCGGTAGATCTCCTGCATCTGGATGATGTCGCCTTCCAGGCCGGTGACCTCGGCAATCGACGTGATCCGGCGCTTGCCGTCGGACTGGCGCTGCAGCTGCACGATGAGCTGGATGGCACCGGCGATCTGGCCGCGGATCGAGGCCACCGTCATCGGCAGGCCGGCCATGCCGATCATCTGCTCCAGACGCGAGATGGCGTCGCGCGGGGTGTTGGCGTGGATGGTGGCCATCG